>CAZDXK010000063.1:0-7402 GCA_964509215.1 uncultured Actinomycetes bacterium
ACCTCGATCGCATCTTTCTTCGGCACGCTCCAGGTGTTCCTGTCTGTTCTGGGTCGTCGCCCCGGGCCGCGGCACAGCCCGAACTCGCCTCCGGGCGGGGCGAACGGTCAGTATACGTGCAGGTCACTCCGTACGTCCACGCACGGGCTCGCCGCCACGACCCCGTCTCAACCATCACGGGACGTCAGGACCTCGTGGCCGCCCTCGGTGACGGCGATCGTGTGCTCGAAATGGGCGGCGAGCGAGCCGTCGGCCGTGACCACGGTCCATCCGTCGGCCAGGACCTTCGTCTCGTGGCTCCCCATCATCACCATGGGCTCGACGGCGATCACGAGGCCGGGCTTCAGCTCCGGGCCGCGCCCCGGCGAGCCGAAGTTCTGGATGAACGGGTCCTCGTGCATGGCTCGACCGATGCCATGACCGCCGTACTCGCGCACCAGCGTGAACCCGGCGCCCTCCGCCACCTGCTGGATGGCTGCGCCGATGTCGGAGAGCCTTCCGCCCGGACGGATCACGTCGATGGCGGCGTCGAGCGCGTCCTGTGTCACGCGGACCAGCTTGTCGGCTTCCGGGGATGACGGCCGGTCCCCCACGATCACGGTGACGGCGGCGTCGCCCTGTAAGCCCTCCCAGATGGCCCCGCAGTCGAGCGACAGCACATCTCCCGTATTCAGAACGCGCGCGGCCGACGGGATGCCGTGCACGATCTCGTCGTTCACTGACGCGCAGATGGTAGCCGGATACGTTCCCTTGTAGTCGAGGAACGACGGTACGCCGCCCGCGTCTCGGATCGTGCGCTCCGCGATCGCGTCCAGATCCGCGGTGGTCATCCCGGGCGCGACCTGCTCGAGCATGGCCTGGATCGCGTCCGCGGTGATGCGCCCCGCGACGCGCATCTTGGCGATCTCATCCGGCGACTTGTAGATGATCACGTCGGGGTCACTCCTCGATGTCGGACAGGACCGCCAGCGTCCGCTCCGTCACGTCGTCCTCGCGCGCCTGCGCGTTGACCTCGCGTAACAAGCCGCGCTCGCCGTAGAAGCGCTCCAGCGGTTCGGTCTGACTGCGGTAGACCTCGATGCGCCGACGCACCGTCAGCTCGTCGTCGTCGGAGCGCCGCTCCAGCTCGTGACCGCAGGCATCGCAGATACCTTCCTTCACAGGGGGTTTGAACTCGAGGTTGTAGGTCCGCTTGCAGTTGGGGCACGTCCAGCGCGCCGTGAGGCGTCGGATGGCCATCTCGTCGGCGATCGCGAACTTGAGGACGGCGGACAACGGGCGCCCGGCCTCTGCCAGCGCGTCATCGAGCGCGTTCGCCTGAGGCACTGTCCTGGGGAACCCGTCGAGGATGAATCCCTTCTCGGCGTCGGGATCGTTCAGCCGCTGCATCACCATCTCGACGACCAGATCGTCGGGAACGTATTCGCCGCGGTCCATATAGGTCCGTGCCCTGACGCCGAGCCTTGTGCTGTCCTGTACGTGCTCGCGCAGGATGTCACCGGTGGAGATCTGCGGGATGCCGAAGCGGTCCGCGAGCTTCGCCGCCTGCGTTCCCTTCCCAGCGCCCGGGGGGCCGAGGAGCACGAGACGCATGGCTACTTCAAGAAGCCCTCGTAGTGGCGCATCATCAGCTGCGACTCGATCTGCTTCATCGTCTCGAGGGCGACGCCGACCGTGATCAGCACGGACGTGCCTCCGAACGGGAACTGATTGAACGCCCAGTAGGCGAGCACGATCGAGGGAACCAGCGCGATGGCGGCCAGGAACAACGACCCCGGGAGCGTGATGCGGACCAGTACGTAGTTCAGGTAGTTGGCCGTCGGCGGACCGGGCCGGATCCCCGGGATGAAGCCTCCTTGCTTTCGGATCTGGTCCGCCGTGCGGACCGGATCGAACTGGATGGCCGTGTAGAAGTACGCGAAGAAGACGATGAAGAGCGTGAGCATCACCATGTAGACGGGGCTCTTCTGGTTGTTCACGTGGTTGGTCACGAAGTTCTGGAACCACCCCGCGTGGATCACGCTCGCGAGCAACGTCGGGAAGTAGAGCACCGACGTCGCGAAGATGATCGGGATGACGCCCGCCTGGTTCACCTTGAGCGGCAGGTACGTGCTCCCGCCGGATGTCATGCGCCTTCCGACCACCCGCTTCGCGTACTGGATCGGTATGCGGCGCTGACCCTGATCCATGAAGACCACGGCGACGATGATCCCCAGGCCGATCAGCAGGATCCCGATGAACTTGGCGGTCCCGCCCTGAAGCAGGATCGCGTTGCCCTCGGAGGGCAGCGAAGAGATCACGCTGGTGAAGATCATGATCGACATGCCGTTGCCGACGCCACGCTGGGTGATCAGCTCGCCGAGCCACATGACCATCGCGGTGCCGGCGGTGAACGTGAGGATCACGAGCGCGATGTTGGGCGGCGTGAACGTCCCGCCCGGGAAGACGTCGACCCCACTCTGCGACCGGTTGTGGAACAAGAAGACCAAGCCGGTGGATTGCAGGAGCGCCAGCACGACCGTGACGTAGCGCGTCCATTGGTTGATCTTCTTGGTGCCGGCCTCACCCTGATCTTGCCACTGCTGGAGCTTAGGGATGACCACGGTGAGGAGCTGCATGATGATCGAGCTGGTGATGTACGGCATGATGCCCAGTCCGAACACCGCCAAGCGCCCGAGCGCCCCACCCGAGAACAGGTTGATGAGCGACAGGAACCCGGTCTGGCCCTGCTGAGCGAGCTGACGTTGGAGCTCGGAGATGTCCACGACCGGCACCGGGACGTGCGATCCGAACCGATAGACGGCGACGATGAGCAGCGTGAAGAGGATCTTGTTCCGGAGGTCCGGAACGCGGAACGCGTTGAGGAAGGCCTTCAGCACGGTGGCCTATCGTACCCCGGCCTAGCCGAGAACCTCGGCCCGGCCCCCCGCCTGCTCGATCTTCGCCTTGGCGGCGTCCGAGAAGGCGTGGGCTTTCACGACGAGCGCGTGGTCGATCTCACCGCGCGCGAGCACCTTCACCGGGCGGCCCTTGCGTACCAGCCCGTGCTGGTAC
This sequence comes from uncultured Actinomycetes bacterium, assembly GCA_964509215.1. Lineage (GTDB taxonomy): Bacteria > Actinomycetota > UBA4738 > UBA4738 > HRBIN12 > JBBQVZ01. The sequence goes on from CAZDXK010000063.1 coordinate 3,055, forward strand.
AACGCCTCGGGCGTGACCTCCCCGTCGGCGTAGTGCTTGGCCAAGAGCTCGACGTTCACCACCGAGAACGCTTCGCGGTTCGGGTTGGTGAAGCCCTTGAGCTTCGGGACTCGACGCTGCAGCGGGATCTGGCCGCCCTCGAAGCCGGCGGGGACGTTCTTGCGCGCCCCGGTTCCTTTCGTTCCTCGACCGGCCGTCTTCCCCCGGACGCCCGCTCGCCCGCGCCCGACCCGCTTGCGGTCCTTCGTCGAGCCGTCCGCGGGATGCAGGTGATGGAGCTTCATCCGTCCACCTCCTCGACCTCGACAAGATGCTGAACCTTCGCGATCATCCCGCGAACGTCGGGCGTATCGTCCTTGATGATCGAATCGCGGATGCGATGCAGCCCGAGACGACGGATGGTGTCCTTCTGGTCCTTCGGGCGATCGATCACGCTACGACGCTGCGTCACCTTGAGCTTGCTCATCGACGGCCACCACGCGGCCCAGACGGGGTACGCGGCTCGTCGCTGTAGACCTCTTCGAGCGCAGCGGTCCGCGCGGCCAACAGACGCGCCTCTGCGGCCGCGACCGCCTCGAGCATCGGCTTGGGCGCGATGTCGACCATCTCGCGTCCGCGGAGCTGCGCGATGTCACGCGGCCGACGCAGCGACTGCAGCCCCTGCACGGCGGCCTTCACGATGTTGATCTGGTTGGAGGAACCGAGCGACTTGGACAGCACGTCCTTGATGCCGGCGCACTCGATCAGCGCGCGGACGGCGCCGCCCGCGATGACCCCGGTCCCGGGCGCGGCCGGCTTCAGGAGCACACGCCCCGCGCCGGCCTGGCCGATCACCTTGTGCGGGATCGTGGTGCCCATCATCGGCACCTCGAACATGCCGCGGCGGGCCTCCTCGACGCCCTTGGCGATGGCCGCGGGCACCTCCTTGGCCTTGCCGTAGCCGACACCAACGCGACCCGCGCCGTCACCCACGACCACCAGCGCGGCGAACGAGAACCTCCGGCCGCCCTTGACGACCTTCGCCACACGGTTGATCGAGATGACCCGCTCTTCGAACGGGCTCTTGTCCTGGGAAGTCGCGTCGTATCGCCTCATGTCAGATCTGGAGTCCTCCCTCTCGAGCGCCCTCGGCGAGCGCCGCGACTCGGCCGTGGTACAGGCGGCCGCCGCGGTCGAACACCACGCGCTCGACACCGGCATCCCTCGCGCGCTGCGCGATCAATGCTCCGACCGCCTTCGCACGAGCCGTCTTGCCCTCGCCGGAAACTTCGCGGTCCGACGCCTGCGCGATCGTCGCCGCGGTGCGGTCGTCGATCAGCTGCACGTAGATGTACTTGTTCGAGCGGTATACCGCCAGCCGCGGTCGCGTCGCGTCGCCCGACACCTTCTTGCGCACGCGTCCGTGGCGACGGATCCGCGCGGCGCGCTTCGTCTTCGCGTCCATCAGGCAGCACCAGTCTTCGCGGCCTTGCCGGCCTTTTTCCGCACGTACTCGCCCTCGTATCGGATGCCCTTGCCCTTGTACGGCTCGGGCTTGCGCACCTTCCGGATGTTCGCGGCGATCTCTCCCACCTGCTGCTTGTCGTTGCCTCGCACCACGATCTGGGTCGGCGTCGGCACCTCGAACTCGATTCCGGCAGGTTGGGGAACGATGACGGGATGCGAGAAGCCGGCCGCGATCTCGAGGTCGCTGCCCTTCATCGCCGCCCGGTAGCCCACACCCACGATCTGCAGACGTTTCTCGAACCCGTTGGTGACGCCGTCGACCATGTTCGCCAGGAGCGAGCGCGTCAGGCCGTGCAGGCTCCGGTGGAAGCCCTCGTTGTCGGGCCGCTCAACGGTGATGAGGCCGTCGTCGACCACGATCTTCATAGCGGCGTGCATCGTCGAGGTCAGGGACCCGCGGGGACCCTTGATCGTGACGACGTTCCCGTCGGCGATGTCGATCTCGACACCACTCGGGACCTCGATCGGCTGCTTCCCGATACGACTCATACGCTCATCACCACACGAAGGCGAGGACCTCGCCGCCGATGCCTTTCTTGGATGCGTCGCGATCCGTCATGACTCCCTGGGACGTCGACACGATGGCGACGCCCAGTCCCCCCAACACGCGCGGCAGCTTGTCGCGCTGCGCGTAGACCCTGCGGCCCGGAGTGGAGATGCGCTTGATCCCCGAGATCGTCCGCTGGCGTTGCTTCCCGTACTTCAGGCGGATGCGGAACGCCTGCTCGACCCCTTCGCCCTCGCGGTCGAACCCGTCGATGTAGCCCTCCTGCTCGAGGATCCGCAGGATGGACTCGGCCAGCTTCGAGATCGGCGCGATCAACTCGTCCTTGTAGGCGAGGTTCGCGTTCCGGATCCTGGTGAGCAGGTCGGCCACGGGGTCGGAGATGTTCGAGGAGAACTTCCGCTTCCGGCTCTTCGTGCTCTTGACCAGATCGGTGCTCACCATGACGCTTTGGTCACCCCCGGAAGCTCACCGGCGTGCGCCAGCTCTCGGAAACAGATCCGGCAGAGAAGCAGCTTCTTGTAGACCGCGCGGGGCCGGCCGCACCGCCGGCAACGCGTGTAGCCGCGCACCCGGAACTTCGGCTGCCTCTGCTGCTTGTTGATCAACGCCTTCTTCGCCATCTCGCCAGTCCTCTAGCTCGCCTGCGCCGCCGCCGCGAGTCCCGGGAACGGGAACCCCAGCGCCATCAGCAGTGCGCGCCCCTCGTCGTCGCTCTGCGCGGTGGTCACCACCGTGATGTCCATGCCTCGCACCTCCAACACCTTGTCGTAGTCGATCTCCGGGAAGATCAGCTGCTCGGTCACGCCGAGCGTGTAGTTCCCGCGCCCGTCGAACGCGTTCGGGTCCAGCCCGCGGAAGTCGCGGATCCTGGGGAGCGCCAGCGTGACGAGCCGGTCGAGGAACTCCCACATCCGGTCGCCCCGCAAGGTCACCTTCGCCCCGATGGGCATGCCCTCCCGGAGCTTGAACCCGGCGATCGACTTGCGGGCCTTGGTCACCACCGGCTTCTGTCCGGTGATCACCGCGAGGTCCGCTAGCGCGGCCTCAAGCATACGACCGTCCTTGACCGCGTCACCCACGCCCATGTTGATGACCACCTTCTCGAACCGGGGCACCTGCATGACGTTCGTGAGACCGAGCTCTTCCACGAGCTGCGGGATCAGCTCCTCCCGGAACTTCACCTTCATCCTGGGTGCGTAGTCGGCCATCGTCCTCAGAGCTCCGTCTCACATCGGCGACAGAAGCGGACCTTCACGTCGCCCTCCATCCGGTGGCCGACGCGGGTGGGCTTGCCGCAGGCGTTGCACACGACCTGGACGTTCGAGATGTCGATGAACGTCTCCGCGTCGATGATGCCGCCCTGCTGGAGCTGCTGTCCACCGGTCGATCGCTTGCCGCTCGCACGCATGTGCTTCTTCGCGAGCGCCACTCCGTCGACCATGACGCGCCCCTCACGCGGCAGCACACGGACCACGCGGCCTTCCTTGCCGCGGTCCTTGCCCTGCAGCACCTTCACCATGTCGTCCTTCTTGATGTCGACGCCGGGCATCTACAGCACCTCCGGTGCCAGCGAGATGATCTTCATGAAGCGCTTCTCGCGCAGCTCGCGAGCCACCGGCCCGAAGATGCGCGTGCCGCGCGGGTTCTTCTGCTCGTTGATGATGACGACCGCGTTGTCGTCGAACCGGATGTAGGAGCCGTCGGGCCGACGGCGTTCCTTCGAGGTGCGCACGACCACGGCCCGCACGACTTCCCCCTTCTTCACGGCGCCGCCCGGAAGGGCGTCCTTCACGGTTCCGACGATCATGTCGCCGACCCTGGCGTACCGGCGAGCCGAGCCACCGAGCACGCGGATGCACAGGACCTCTTTGGCCCCCGTGTTGTCCGCCACCTTGCAGCGCGTCTCCTGCTGGATCACCGGTCTCCTACCATCTGGCTTACTGGGCCCGTTCGACGATCTCGACCACGCGCCAGCGCTTGGTCTTTGAAAGCGGCCGGGTCTCCGTCACGCGGACGGTGTCACCCACGCGCGCATCGTTGTTCTCGTCGTGCGCGGCGAGCTTCGACGAACGCCGAACGATCTTGCCGTACAGCGCGTGTCGCATCTGGCGGTCGATGCGGACCAGGACGGTCTTGTCCATCTTGTCCGACACGACCACGCCTGTCCGGGTCTTCCGGGCTCCGCGCTCGAGCGTCGTCTGATCCTCGCTCACTGCTCGTTCCCCTCCTCGCTCACGATCGCGTCGAGCTCCAGCTCGATCTCGCGCTCGCGGAGCACCGTGGCGATACGCGCCACGTCGTGACGGACCTGCTTCATCCGCGCCGGGTTGTCCA
>CAZDXK010000064.1:0-7293 GCA_964509215.1 uncultured Actinomycetes bacterium
CCTCGGACGTAGCACTCGGCGACGACCTGGACGAACGCTCGCTCGGCCCGCCGGCCTTTCCACATATGTCCGCGGGACGGAGCTCGAACACTCCGACGAATGATTGCCCTGGTGCGGCCAGAACCCGCACTCGCCGCAGACCTTCGAGCCGTTGGAGCCGAGGCTCGAAGGTGGCGTCTCCCCCAACCCTCCAGGCGTGTCCAGGTTGGGGTTCTGTCCACCCTGTTCCTGCTGGTCAGCCCCAACGTGGACAACCTGGACAGGGTGGGTGTGTCCAGGTTGTCCGTCCAGGTTGTCGCCGGGATGCGGTCCCCAGTAGAAGGGCCCCTGGAACCCGTCGCGCCACGCCTGGATATGCAGGGCTCGGCGCGCCCGTTGAAGCGTCTTCTCGTGGATCCCGCGGGCCTTGGCCTCCGCCTCAAGCTCGCTCTGCAACCGGGCTACCTCGAGGACGCCAGTGCCCCGCAGAAGCTCCACGGCTTCCTCCCGCGAGCTCCGCTCCTCGGGGTCAGCGCGCCGGCCGAGAAGCTCGAAGACGTCGACCTCCGGTGCCTCTCCGAGCCATTCGACCCGCGAGGTTTGGATCTCATCGGCGAGGGTGACCCCGACGAGGCGGTAGGCGAGCAGGGCCGGCAGCTCCGCCAGGTTCGACTTCGCCACGGCCAGGATCCTCCGCGTCTCGTCCTGCGGATCGTCGGCGGCGAGCAGGACGCTCCGCGCGGCACCTGTGAAGCCGATGCTTCCCGAGATCCGCATGAGGGGATCGTTGCCCTCGCCCTTGTTGGTGTGGATGACGACGACGACCGCTGCCCCGGTTGACTCCGCGAGATCAGCGAGTGGCGCGAGCACACGCCGCACGTGGTGGTCCCGGTGCGTGTTGATGCCGTCTCCGAGGAAAGCGACGAGCGGATCGAGCGTCACCAAGGCGACGTCGAGGGACCGAACGAGGGCCTCAAGGAGGTTCACACCTTCGGGCAGGGTCACCGGCACCGTCACGATGTGCACGAGCTCCAGGTTCGCCCCCGCCGCCTCGAGTCGCGGCCTCACCACGGCAGCCAGGTGATCCTCGGCGGTGACGATGAGCACCACCTTGCCCTCGCGCGAGACCCGCGCCGCGAGGTCGTAGAGGATCGTGGATTTGCCGACACCGGGGAACCCACCGAGAACGGTGGGCATGGCGAAGGGAACGCGCCTCGCCACAACCAGTCGACCTTCTCCGGGCGGATGTTTGCGGCTCGCACGGTGGACGCCTCCGGATCCGCCGACGCAGGCTCATCCGGTCGCACCGGATGCTGCGGTTCAGACGACTCGCCGAGATGCTGCGACACGCGATCCATCGGGTCCTCGCTCATCCGTCGACCGCTTGTTCGCGAACGCGGAGCTCCTCGACGTGCGCGGCACGCATCCGGCGCCAGCGTTCGAAGTCGACGTCCGTCGGGAGCGAGTGCAGGCACCGCGGACACGTGTCGAACCCCTCGAGCCGGAGCGCCCGAACGCGGTTCTCGTAGTGGGTCGGGGGAAAGTCGTGCTCCTCGTCGGCCATGCCGAGGAAGACGCGGCTCTCTTCCCAGATCGCGAGCTCGGCCCATCGGCGGACAACCGGACCGGGCTCGGCGCGTGCACCCTCGGCGAGGTCGATCAGAGCGAGGTAGCGATCGCTGAGCGCGGCATGGTCAGCCCGGACCGCGACCCGAGCGGCTTTCCGATACTGGCGCACGCGCTCAAGCTCGGCGTTCATGCTGCGCCCCCATCGGCGCGAACGCTCTCACGCGCGACGAATCCTTCAAGCTCGCTCCGCGGGACGAGGATCTTTCGGCCGACACGGACCACGCGGATACGACCCTCAGCGATCAGCCGGTAGGTCGTGTCGCGCCCAAGCCCTTCAGCTCTGGCGAAGTCACGAACCGGGAGGAGGAGCGGCACGCTTACCGGCGGGAACTCGGCCGCGAGCACTTCGTCGATGCTCACGAGATACACTCCATCAGCCGTCTCAGCGCCGCGGCGTAAGCCAGCGCATTCCGTCCACGCGGCGTTCGAAGCCCGGCCTCCCAGCGCGAGATTTGTGCCACGTCGACCCCGACCTCTCGCGCCAGCGCGCGCTGCGAGACCCCAGCGGACTCCCTGATGTGCTTGCACACCGGACGCGGCGGAAGGTTCCTGCGCGCTCGAGCGACGGCGATCGCTTCATCGAAGAGAACTTCGTCGATGCTCACGAGATACACTCCATATCCTGTATATCCGCAACCCTACGGCAGCGCCCTAAGGTTTCACAATCCCTGACTCTGAAGTCGCAAAGGTGCTGTCTTCACCTTGCGGATTGCAACACGACGGCATACACTCCAAGCCATGTCGAAGGGGCAGGTGAAGATCACCCGGGGCACCTACGGCCTCTGGGCCATGCAACACCTAGACGAGCGCTGGACGCTAGAGGCGCGCCTCCTCCGTCAACGGGACACGTTAGTCATCGGCGAGGTCCGCGTGGTGCCGCGCTCCAAGCGCGTCCACATCCCTGGAAGTCCACCGGAGAACTGGACCGCCGACCTCCCAGAGGAGGGCGTGCCGGCGACGATCCTGCGAAAGATCGCGCTCGGCGAGGTCCACGAGGAGATCCGGCGCCGCCTGAAGCAACTGGCTGACTGGAGGGACCCCGACCAGCAGGATTTCGTGCAAGCGGTCTGGCTAGCCGGGACGACGTCGGCACCTCGTCGTCCCGGGCGGCGCGGTCGAGACGATCTCTACTACGCCCGGATCGCCGCGCTCTACGTCGAACTTATCGAGCGCGGGAGCCGGAGGCCGACCGCCGACCTAGCGGACCAACTCCCCAAGCTGACGCGCGATGCGGTCGTTCAGTTGGTGCATGAGGCGCGCAACCGCTTGCTGCTCACCAAACCCCCGGCGGGCAGATCCGGCGGGGAACTCACCCAGAAAGCCAAACGCCTCCTGGGGGTCGCGACCGAGAAGAAGAAGGGGGTCCGATGAGAGGTCACCTACAAGAACGCCGACCCGGTGTGTGGCGCCTGGTCGTATCGGACGGGTTCAACGTGGGCGGGCACCGGCGCCAGATCACCCGGACCGTCCGCGGGACCAAGCGCGACGCTGAGCGGGCGCTGACCAAGATGCTCACCGAACGCGACCAGGGGACGCTCGGAGACGGACGCCAACCGCTATCGCGTTTCCTCGTGGACGAATGGCTCCCGGCCGTGTCCGCCGTCTCCAAGCGCGGACGGCCGCTCGCGCCGACGACGCGCCAGCGGTATCGCGATTCGATGCGACATGTCTCGCGGGAAATCGGCAACGTCCGGCTCTCGGATCTGAGGCCTTCTCACATCGAGCGACTCAGGGAACGACTCCTTAGCCGCGGCCTCGCGCCTCAGACTGTCTCCGACGTCCTGCGCGTCTTGGCACAGGCACTCGCTCGCGCCGAGGCTCGTGGGCTCGTGGGGAAGAACCCGGCTGACCCCAAGCTCGTGAATCGGCCGACCGGACCCAAGACGAAGTTCAAGGTGATCGACGCGAAGCTCGGCGGCCAGATCCTCGAGCGGGCCACCGGAACTGACCCTTGGGACGCCGCCGTGCACCTGGCGCTCGGTCTCGGGTTGCGTCGAGAAGAGGTGCTCGGTCTCAGGTGGTCAGACGTCGACGATGCGGTCCATATCCGGCGCACCCTCACCGCGGCGAACGGCGAGTTCCACTTCGGCCCGCCCAAGTCGGCCGCGGGCGAGCGGGATCTCCCGATGCCGGAGTTCGTGGCTCGTGCCCTTCAACGCCACCACGCCGCACAGGCGGAACGACTGCTCGCGATCGGACTCCGCGAGCCCGAGCTCGTGGTCGACAATGGCCTCGGCGCACCATGGCAGCCGGCGACATTCTCCGGCTCGTGGCGCGACTGGGCCACCGCGCACGGGTTCGCCGGGATCACGTTCCACGGACTGAGGCACGGCGCGGCGACGCTGCTGCTGGCGGCCGGCGTCCCGGATGCCGTAGCGGCCTCGGTGATGGGCCACGCCGACACCCGCATCCTCGCTCGCTATCAGGACGTCGTGAATGAGCTCCAGCGCGACGCCGCTGCCCGGATGGATGCACTTCTCGGAGGCGAAGCAAGTGGATGACCTCGCGAACGCTGCATTGCCGGCGGTCACCGCGCTTCTCGGAGTTGGGATCGGGTGGCTCGCCGCTCGCGGTCGAGAACGACGCGACATGCGTCGGGCGGCCTATCTGGAGTGGCTCCGCGCTGCGCGCCTATACATCACCTGGCCCATCGACGAGGCGGAGCCACAGACTACCGCCACCATGCCGCATCCCAAGATGCATCTGCGCCTGGTCGATGCCGTCGCTGAGGTCGAACTGGTGGGCTCCGCCCAGGTGGTCGGGGCCGCCCGCGAGTACCTGGAGACAGTCGACGCGGTGGCCCAACGCGAGGTCGAGCGCGGTTCCGTCTACAACGAGTTCGTCAAGGCGATCGATGAAGGTCTTGGACCCCAGCGGCTGGCGGTGCTCGAGCTGATGCGTCGTGATCTCAGGACCAGGAGATAGGCCGCTGTGACCCAGACTGTGACCCGAAGAGGGAACCTCCGGCGTGGAGACCCCCTCTGACCTGGAGCGGACGACGGGATTCGAACCCGCGACCCCCACCTTGGCAAGGTGGTGCTCTACCAACTGAGCCACGTCCGCCTGTTCACTCAGGCTAGCGCGGGTCGGCGTCCCCTTCAACCGGCGCCCCGAATGCCGCATCCCGCGGCACGCAGATCCGAGGGTTAGCCAGTGCCGGTCGAGCCGAAGCCGCCGCGACCCCGGGGCGTGTCGGTGAGCTTCTCGGCCCACGTGGACTTCAGCTCGGGGATCGCGACCACGACCAGCTGCGCGATCCGGTCCCCTTTCGCGATCCGGACGGGTGTCTCACGGTCAAGGTTCACCACCGAGCAGATCACCTCCCCGCGGTATCCGGCGTCGATCAGCCCCGGCGCGTTGGCGAGCGTGAGGCCCGACCGCGAGGCGAGACCGGACCTCGGCAGGACCAACCCGGCGTGCCCCTCGGGGATCGCCACGGCGACACCGGTCGAGACCATGGTGCGCTCCCCCGGCGCCACCTCCACGTCGGCGAGTGCGCGGAGGTCGAGGCCGGCGTCGCCGGGATGCTGAGCCGTCGGCAGCTTGGCGTCGGGGTGCAGGCGCTTGAACGGGACGTCCACGGCTCAGACGGTTTCCACAGCTTCGATCAGCTCGATGCGATTGCCGAACGGGTCGCGAACGAAGACGCGCTGGAACCCCGCCAGCTGGACCTCGTCCTCGACGATCCGTATCCCGGCGGTGTCGAGTCGGGCCAGGAGCTGCTCGAGACCCTCGACCATGAACGCCGGGTGCGCCTTGGTCGCGGGCCGGAACCCGTCCTCGACGCCGAGGTGGAACTCGATGCTCGAGCCTCGGAACCACACCCCACCCCTCGGTGCGAGCTCCGGCGGCTTGGAGATCTGCTCCAGCCCGAGCAGGTAGCCGTAGAACTTCACGGCTGCCTCCTCCTCGCCCTCCGGCATCGCGAGCTGGACGTGGTGGAGCCCCAAGACGCGTCCGTCACGCTGATCCATCCGGCGGATACTACGAGCAGCCGCTGGTGCTGCCGCACGACCCGCACAGGTAGCAGGAGCCGGCCGGCTGCATCTTCGAACCGCACTGGTAGCAGAGCGGTGCGTCCAGGATCCTCGCCGTCTGCTTCTCCGTGATCGGGATCAGCTCCGGCGGCGCCTCGGCAGGGACGGCCTCCGGCCGCAGCTTCTCCTCGACCTCGGTCTTGGCCGCGACCGTTCGCTCCTCGATCGACCGGATGCCGAGCGCCTCCCGCTTGTCCTCGGGCAGGTAGTCGAGCGCCAACCTGCGGAACACGTAGTCCACTAATGACGACGCGAACCGGATGTCGGGATCGTTCGTCATGCCCGACGGCTCGAACTTCATGTTGATGAACTTCGAGACGTAGGTCTCGAGCGGCACACCGTACTGCAGCCCGATCGAGACGGCGATCGCGAACGCGTCCATCACCCCGGAGAGTGTCGAGCCTTGCTTCGACGTCTTGAGGAAGATCTCGCCCAGACCGTCGTCGGGGTAGGAACCGGCCGTGATGTAGCCCTCGGCGTCACCCACCTGGTAGGACGTGGTCGTCGACGGACGCGACATCGGCAGGCGCCGGCGGACCGGCTGCGCGAGCTCCGCGGTAGCCGGGACGTCCGCGGTCTTCTTCTTGTCGGCCGATAGCGGCTGCGCGACCTTGCAGTTGTCGCGGTAGATCGCGACGGCCTTCAGCCCGAGCTTCCACGACTCGATGAACAGCTGCTCGACCTCTTCGACCGTGGCTTCCTCCGGCATGTTGACCGTCTTCGAGATGGCGCCCGAGATGAACGGCTGCGCCGCGGCCATCATCCGCACGTGGCCCATGTAGTGGATGGGCTCGGCGCCCATGGCCGTGTCGAACACCGCGTAGTGCTCAGACCTCAGGTGCGGCGCGTCCATCACCGAGTTGTTCTGCGCGATGTAGGCGACGACGTCGGCGATCTGCGTCGGCTCGTACCCGAGCTTCTCCAAGGCGCGCGGAACCGTCTGGTTCACGAACTGCATCGTTCCGCCGCCCACGAGCTTCTTGGTCTTCACCAACGCGAGCTCCGGCTCGATGCCGGTCGTGTCGCAATCCATCATCAGCCCGATCGTGCCGGTAGGGGCGAGCACCGACGCCTGCGCGTTGCGGTACCCGAACCGTTCGCCGAGCGCGACCGCCTCGTCCCACGACTGCTTGGCGGCCGACAGCATCCCCTCGGGAACGAACTCGGCGTCGATCTCGTCGGCCGCCGCGCGGTGCTTCCGCATGACGCGGAGCATCGCGTCGCGGTTCGGATCGAACCCGTCGAACGGTCCCATCGCCTCGGCGATCCGCGCGCTGGTCCGGTACGCCTGTCCCGTCATGAGAGCGGTGATGGCGCCTGCCCAGGCACGACCTCCATCGGAGTCGTACGGGAGTCCCCGCGCCATCAGCAGTGCGCCGAGGTTCGCGTAGCCGAGCCCCAGTTGGCGATAGGCTCTCGCGTTCGCCGCGATCTTCTCGGTCGGGTAGTCGGACTCGCCCACGACGATCTCCTGGGCGGTGTAGATGACCTCCACGGCGTGCCGGAACGAGGCGACGTCGAAGTTGCCGTCCTCGTCCAGGAACTTCATGAGATTCAGCGATGCGAGGTTGCACGCCGAGTTGTCCAGGTGCATATATTCCGCACACGGGTTGGACGCGTTGATGCGACCCGTCGCGGGACACGTGTG
>CAZDXK010000065.1:0-2603 GCA_964509215.1 uncultured Actinomycetes bacterium
CGCGCGCCAGCTCCTGGAGCAGATGATCCACCTCTTCGCCCTGATGCTCTGGGTGGCCGCGATCCTGGCGTTCGTGGGCGGGATGCCGCAACTGGGCTGGGCGATCATCGCCGTCGTCATCATCAACGGGGTCTTCAGCTTCGCGCAGGAGTACCGCGCCGAGCGGGCGACGCGAGCGCTCGCGGAGCTCCTGCCCGAGATGGCGACCGTGATCCGCGACGGACACCGCTCGGAGATCCTCGCGGCGGAGCTCGTCCTCGGCGACGTGGTGCTGCTCCGCGAGGGCGACCGGATCTCGGCCGACGCGCGTGTTACCCGTTCGACCGGATTGCGCGTGGATAACTCGACGCTGACCGGCGAGTCGGAAGCGCTCTCCCGCGACGCCGACCCGTTGCCGGACCCCGCCGAGGAACTGATCGATCGAACGAACCTCGTCTTCGCGGGCACGTTCGTTGCGGCCGGCTCGGGTGAGGCTGCAGTGACGAGCACCGGCGGCGACACGTTGCTCGGTGGCATCGCTCGCCTGACCGGCGAAGTCGTCCGTAGCCGCACCCCGCTCCGCGCGGAGCTGGACCATGCGGTGAAGGTGATCGCCGCCTTCGCGGTGGGTGCCGGGGCGCTGTTCTTCGGGGTCGCGCTCTGGCTGGGCACGCCGGCGCGCGACGGGTTCCTGTTCGCGATCGGGGTGATCGTCGCGCTTGTCCCGGAAGGGCTGCTCCCGACGCTCACGCTCTCGCTCGCTATCAGCGCCTCGCGGATGGCGTCACGCGGCGCGCTCGTCCGACATCTGGAAGCCGTGGAAACGCTCGGATCGACGACCGTCATCTGCTCCGACAAGACGGGCACGATCACCGCGAACCAGATGACGGCACGAGCGGTCGTCGCGCCGGTGGGCAAGCTCCAAGTGTCCGGGACCGGCTACGACCCGGCGGGTGCCGTGCTGGTGGACGGGCGACCGCTCACGCGAGAGGAGCTGCAGCGTGCGGAACCGCTCTTCCGGGCGGCAGCGCTCTGCAACGACGCGAGGATCGAGGCGCACGACGGTCGATGGGTCGCGGTCGGGGATCCCACGGAGGGCGCGCTGCTCGTGCTCGCGCGGAAGGCCGGCGTCGAGCACGAGGATGCGGGGCACGTGGCGCCCCGGACCGCGGAGTTCCCGTTCGATTCCTCCCGTCGGCGGATGACGACCGTCCATCGGCTCGCGTCGGGAGCCTCGGAGGTGCTGACGAAGGGGTCTCCCGAGGCCGTCCTGGCGGTCTGCTCGTCACTCCTGGACCGAGGAGGCTCTCGGCCGCTCTCGGACGAGGAGCGGGCCCGGGTCACGGCCGACGTCGATGCACTCGCCGTCGAAGGCCTCCGTGTGCTGGCCTTCGCGAGTCGGACGGTGGAGGGTGATCCGCCGCAGACGCCTGAAGACGTCGAGGGCGATCTCTCGCTCCTCGGGCTCGTCGGATTGGCAGACCCGGTGCGTCCGGAGGTCCCGGAGGCCGTCCGACGATGCCGGCAGGCCGGCATCCGGGTCGTGATGGTCACGGGCGATCACCCATCGACCGCGGCCGCGGTGGCCGCCAACGCCGGGCTCGCGGCGGGCGCCGTCGTCCTGGGCGCCGATCTCCCCGATGACGACGCCGCACTCCAGACGCTCCTCGCCGATCCGGCGGTCTCCGTCCTGGCCCGGGTCGCGCCGGAACAGAAGCTCCGGATCGCGCGCGCGCTCCAGGCGCTCGGCGAGGTCGTGGCGATGACCGGCGACGGTGTGAACGACGGGCCGGCGCTCCGGCAAGCGGACGTCGGCGTCGCGATGGGAGTCGTGGGCACGGACGTCGCCAGAGGGGCCGCCGACATCGTGCTCCTCGACGACAACTTCGCGCACATCGTCGAGGCCGTCGAGGAGGGGCGGGCGGCGTTCGACAACATCCGCCGGTTCCTCACGTACCACCTGACCGACAACGTCGCCGAACTGGCGCCGTTCGCCCTCTGGGCGCTGAGTGGCGGCGCGATCCCACTCGTCCTGTCGGTGCTACAGATCCTCGCCCTCGACATCGGGACCGATCTGCTCCCCGCGCTCGCGTTGGGCGCCGAGCGGCCGGAGCCGGGGACGATGCGTCGTTCGCCGCGGCCGCGGCATGCGCGGCTCCTGGATCGCCGGGTCCTCGGGCGAGCGTTCGGGTTCCTCGGACCGATCGAGGCCGTCGTTTCGCTTTCGCTCCTGCCGATCGGGGCCGCGCTGTTCCTCGGATGGCATGCCGGCTCGCCGCTGCCGGATGCGGGCGTGGCGCTCGCCACCCTCTCCACCTTGGTGTTCGCATCGATCGTCACGATGCAGATGGCGAACGCGTTCGCCTGTCGGAGCACCCCGGGGTCGCTTTTCTCGATCGGGCCGCTCTCCAACCGTCTGCTCGTGGCGGCGGTCGGGGTCGAGGCGGTGATCCTGCTGTGCTTCGTCCATGTCGCACCGGTCGCGGACCTCCTGGGGATGCGCGCCCTCACACCGTCGCAGTGGATCCCGGTGCTCATCGCTCCGGTCCTCTTCCTGGCGGCGGAGGAGGCTCGGAAGGCGATCGTGCGGCGGCGATCGCGGGTGTGATCCGTCGCACGACTGA
>CAZDXK010000065.1:2703-7278 GCA_964509215.1 uncultured Actinomycetes bacterium
GACTGGCCCTTCGGAAGAGGGCCGAACGCCCGGTGGCCCTAGCTCGACGCTCACGAAGCATGGCGGTATGGACGCCACACAGAAACTTCTCCTGGTCGGCGCCGTCTGGGCCGCGATCGGCGTCGCAGCATCGATCCTCATGGGTCGACGAGGCCACAGCTCGTTCGCGTGGCTGGTCCTCGGTGCGGCCCTAGGTCCTCTCTGTATACCCGTGGCGATGGTGGCGGTCTTCGAGGAACGGGCGCGAAGAATGCGTGAGGTCGTTGACGGACGGGCCGGGCAGGGGCCTGTCGACATCCTTGTCGGGATCGACGGCTCATCGGAGTCCGAGGATGCGCTCCGGAGGGCCGGAGCGTTGTTCGGCACGCGGGTCGGTCGACTCACGCTCGCAAGCGTGGAGGACTTCGACACCGCAGCATCCGGTGGCTCCTCGATGAGCGAGGAACGAACTTCTCTGCTCCTTGAGCGGATGGCCTCCGAGTTCGGTGCGCAGCGTCCGAGCGCGATCATCCTCAGCGGTCGACCTGCCGAGGCTTTGATCCGGTACGCGACCGACGAAAGCTACGAACTGATCGCGATCGGCAGGCGAGGACGCGGTGCCAGCAAAGCGGTCATGGGCAGCACAGCATCTCGGTTGGCTCGCGGAGCCGATGTGCCGGTACTCATCGTGTAGCAGTCGTGGCTCGGGCTACGCCACGTCACGGCCGGCCGACATTTTCCGCAGGGCTCGTCACCGGCGGTGCCACAGCGACGCGTTCCTTCGCGAACATCCAAGGTCGACCGCTGAGCGGCCGCTTCGAAGCGCGCCCGCGTAAGAACCGCGGCGCGGTGCGGGAGCAGATGGTCCCGAGCGTCCACGGT
This sequence comes from uncultured Actinomycetes bacterium, assembly GCA_964509215.1. Classification (GTDB taxonomy): domain Bacteria; phylum Actinomycetota; class UBA4738; order UBA4738; family HRBIN12; genus JBBQVZ01. The sequence goes on from CAZDXK010000065.1 coordinate 3,565, forward strand.
CGTTCGCCTCAGGCCGACATGGAGGCGACGATCACCACGACCGACGCCGACGTCGTCGTGATCGCGACGCCGATCGACCTTCGCCACCGGATCCGGATCGCAAGGCCTGCCGTTCGAGTGACGTATGACCTTCAGGAGGTCGAGGGATCGCCGACGTTGGCCGATGCCCTGACCCCGATGACTACGCTCTCGAGGAGGTAGCCTTCCCGCGGAGGCCGCGCACGTGATGCAGGGGATCGAGGAGTTCGACGTCGATCTCCACCGCGGGCTCTCGCGCGAGGAGGCGCTCGCCAGGCTCGATGTGTCTGGGCCGAACGAGCTCCCGGCGCCCGCGCGAGAGCGGCTCGCTCGGGGCGCCCTGCGCCAGTTGCGGGAGCCGATGGCCCTCCTCCTCATGGGGGCCGCCATCGTTGACGCGTTCGTCCTCGGGGAGCGCATCAACGCGCTCGCGATCCTCTCGATCGTCGTCTTGAACGCCGTGATCACCCTTGTCGAGGAAGGGAAGGCCGCGGGCGCGCTGGATGCTCTGCGCCGCATGGAGACCCCGATGGCGCGGGTGGTGCGCGACGGCTCGATCGAAGAGGTTCCTTCCCGGGAGATCGTGCCGGGCGACGTGCTCACGCTCTCGGCGGGAGATCGGGTGCCGGCAGACCTCCGGTTGACGAGTTCGGCCTCTCTCGAGGTCGACGAGTCGCTCATGACCGGTGAGTCCCTGCCCGTGGGGAAGGACGCGGATGCGTCGATCGACCCGCGATCCGGCCTGACCGAACGACCCACCCATGTCTTCTCCGGGACCCACGTCACCCGCGGCTCGGCCCGTGGCATCGCGATCCACACCGGGCAGCAGACGGAGCTGGGTGCGATCGCCGAGCGACTCCAGGGTCATCCGCCCTCCACCCCGCTCCAGGCTGAGCTCAGGCACCTCACCACATGGCTGGGAGCCGCCGCGGTGCTCGTCGCCGCAGCTGTGTTCGCGGCGACGTTCGTGCGGATGGGGATGGACTCCGAGGCACTCGAGAGATCGTTCCTCGCGGCGGTAGCGCTCGCCGTCGCAGCCGTGCCCGAGGGGCTTGCGACAGTCGTGGCCGTGGCCCTCGCGCTGGGGGTGCGGCGGATGGCCGATCAAGGGGCGATCGTCCGCCGGTTGCCGGCCGTGGAGACCCTTGGGTCGACGTCCGTGCTCCTCACGGACAAGACCGGGACGCTCACCCAGAATCACATGCGTCTCGAGCTGGTCGCCGTCGGCGGGACGGCGTTCTCTCCCGGCGACCTTCCGGAGGCCGCCGCCGAGCGCGTCGAGCTGGTGCTCGTTCTCTGCAACGACGCCGAGCTCGAGCCAGTGACGGGCGATCCGCTTGAGGTCGCCCTCCTCGAGGCTGTGGGCATCGCTCGCGTGATCGCGTTGAGAGCGTCGCACCCCAGGCTCGGGCACGTCCCGTTCGACTCGGAGCGGAGGGTGATGACGACGCTGAACGTGGACGGCGACCGAGCCCTCCTCGCGGTGAAGGGCGCACCCGAGTCGGTCGTCCCGCGCTGCTCGAGCGCGATCGAGGCGGATGGCCGGATCGTCGCGCTGGGTCGCGACGGTCGCCAGGAGCTGGAGCGGGTCGCTACGGACCTAGCGCAGAACGGGATGCGCATGCTGGCGCTTGCCCTACGAGAGGTTCCTGGTGGATCCACCGATGACCTCGCTTCCCTCGAGCGGGAGCTCCTCTTCGTCGGGCTCGCGGGCCTGCGCGATCCCATCCGACCTGAGGCCGCTGCAGCGGTGGCCGGATCCCAGTCGGCCGGCATCCGGCTCGTCATGGTGACCGGCGACCATCCCGGGACGGCCCGAGCAGTGGCCGAGGAGGTGGGGCTCCTCGATCCCGGAGAAAGGGTGGTGAGCGGCGCGGAGCTCCGTACCGAAGGAGTGCCGGACGATATCGAGACGGTCTCCGTGTACGCGCGCGTCGACCCCGAACAGAAGCTCGAGCTCGTCCATGCGTTCCAGGAACGCGGGGAGGTCGTCGCAGTCACCGGCGACGGGGTGAACGACGCTCCCGCGCTCGCTCGGGCCGACATCGGCGTCGCGATGGGACGCGGTGGAAGCGACGTCGCGCGGGAAGCTGCGGACATGGTGGTCACCGACGACAACCTCGCGACGATCGTGACCGCGGTCGGTGAGGGGCGAGGGATCTACGACAACATCCGGAGGGTCGTGGACTACCTCGTCGGCGGGAACCTCTCCGAGATCATGGTCGTCGTGGCGAGCCTCGCGCTCTTCCCGGGATTGGGTGTGCCTCTCCTCCCCCTCCAGCTCCTATGGATCAATCTCCTCACCGATGGGCCCCCTGCGATCGCGTTGAGCGTCGGCGCGCCTGAACGCGGTCTGATGCAGCGTCCTCCTCGGCGACGCCACGATCGATTGCTCGGTCGACCGCATCTGCTGCGCCTGTCCGTGCGCGCCCTCCTGATCGCGGGGCCGGTGGTGGGAAGCCTCGCCCTCGCACGGTTCGCGTGGGACGAGCCGTGGGAGAAGGCTCGGGTCGTGATGTTCAGCGCGCTCGTCGTCGCGCACCTCCTCTATGCGTTCGTGGCCGGCAGATGGGGGCCGCGAGACGCGAGAGCCACCCGATCGAACCCGTGGCTCGTCGCCGCCGTAGGACTGGGCATCGTGCTCCAGATCCTCGTGGTGAGCGTGCCCGCGGCCCGCGGCATCTTCGGGACTACGGCTCTGTCCGCCCGCGAGTGGCTGTTGGTGGCTGTCGCCGGAACCCTCCCGGTCATCCTCATGACGATGGCGCCGGCGATGTCGGCTCGACGCGAGTCCTGAGCACTGGCCCCGCGCAACGTTGCGTTGTCGGTCCTTCGTTTCGCGTGCCGGTTGGCCCTGATCGCTCAACGAGCGGAGTCATAGCGTCAGAGGTGGCGGAGGCTCTATCCGTGGGCTTGTCGCCCGAAAGGGGGGGTCCCGATGATCGACGAGACGATCGAGATGGAAACCGTCCTCCTCTCCGAGCTGACCGATCCCCCGAAGTTGAAGAGGGAGCTCGGACTGGGGATGACCACGGCGCTCGTGGTCGGGAACATGGTCGGTTCGGGCGTCTTCCTGCTACCGGCATCGCTCGCCGGTGTCGCGTTGGTCTACGGCTCGAGCGCCATGCTCGCGTGGGCGATCACCGGGGCGGGGGCGATGCTCCTGGCCGGGGTGTTCGCCACGCTGGGGCGTGCCTACCCGCAGACGGGTGGCCCGTACGTCTATGCGCGACGCGCGTTCGGTGAGTTCGTCGGCTTCCAGACGGCGTGGGGCTACTGGATCGCGGCATGGGTCGGGAATGCAGCCATCGCCACCGCGTTCGTCGGTTACACGACGGTGGTCTGGCCCGGCCTGGCAAACAGCAACATCGCCATGGCCCTGTTGGCGATCGGTGCGGTTTGGCTCCTCACGTTCGTGAACGTGCTCGGAGTGCGTCAGGGCGGCTGGGTCCAGCTGGTCACGACGGTGTTGAAGTTCGTGCCGCTGGCCCTGATCGGCATCATCGGCCTGTTCTTCCTGAAGGCCGACCACTTCACGCCGTTCATCCCTGCCGCACAAGGGGCCGGGCGCGCGACCCTCGGGTTCTTCGAGGGGATCACGGTCGCGATCGGGTTCACCCTGTGGGCCTTCATCGGACTCGAGTCGGCAACGGTGCCGGCGGAAGAGGTGAAGGATCCGGAACGGACGATCCCGCG
>CAZDXK010000066.1:0-7144 GCA_964509215.1 uncultured Actinomycetes bacterium
GCCGCCGCACGCCGCGCGACGCGCAGGAGCGTCAGCCGGTCCGTGTCCTGCGACGACTTCCGCAGCGCGTAGCCGAGGATGAGGAAGATGAGGACCACGGTCATGCCGACGGCGAAGATGATCGTCGACCCGAGCTTGGCCCGGATCGTGGGGAGACGCTCGAGCGGACGCGAGCTCACGACTGTTCCTGGAACGCGTATCCCACACCGTGGATGGTGCGGATGAAGCGCGGCTCGTTCCCGTCTTCCCCGAGCTTGCGTCGGATCCGAGCGACGTGCGAGTCCACGACGCGACCCCCCGCGTAGTCCCGGTATCCCCACACGCGGTCCATCAGCAGCTCGCGGGAGAACACGACGCCTGGGTCGCGAGCCAGCGCCGCCAGGATCTCGAACTCGAGCGGCGTGAGTTGGATCTCGCTGCCGTCGACGGCGACGCGGCGGCGGCTGGGGTCGACCTCCAGACCGTCGTGGACGATCGGCCCGTCCGACCCTGCGGCGCGCATGTGTTCGATCCGACGCAAGATGGCTTTCACGCGCGCGGTCAGTTCCCTGAGGCTGAACGGCTTCGTGAGGTAGTCGTCGGCTCCAGCGGCGAAGCCCGCGACCTTGTCCGCCTCCTCGGTCTTCGCGGTGAGCATGAGGACGGGCGTCCACGACGTCCGCTGGATCTCCGTGCAGACCTCCAGACCGTCCATGCCGGGAAGCATCAGATCGAGGACCACGAGATCGGGATGGTGTTCGCGATGCAGGTCGATCGCCTGGGGACCGTCGATCGCCACGAGTACCTGGAACCCTTCGCTCTCCAGCCGCGCCCGAACGGCCTCAGCGATGGCTTCCTCGTCGTCGACGACCAGCACGGTCTCTCCACCCATCCGCCCATCGTATCCGCAGCATGTTGCCGCCCTTCGGGTGGGGTGTGGAGAACTTGTGTCGCCGCCGGTTGGGCGCGATCGAGGCCTACGGCGAGAAATCGATCGGCTTCGTGAGGTCGAGCAGGACCGTCGCCAGGACGAACACGATGAGGAACGACATCACGACCGCCGACACGGGGATCAGCTTGCGCATGTCCATCTGTTTGCCGCGGATCTTCTCGATGGCCAGGACCGCGAGGTGCCCGCCGTCGAACGGTGGAAGGGGCGCCAGGTTCACGAGACCGATGAACACCGTCACGAACGCCAGGAAATACAGGACGGTGCCCCAGTCCCCCGCCGACCCGGTCTGACCGACCGCCTGTCCGATGCCGACGACGCTCGTCGGATCCTGGGTTCCTCGCTGCGCGTCGGTGAACAGCAACGTGAACACCCGTCCGATGCCCGACGGCCCGAACACCTGCGTGATCTGGTGCAGGGACTCGCCGACCGCCCGGCCGACTTCTCCGGCACCACCGACAACCGCGGCGATCGGTCCCTGCTTCGACGGACCCAACACGATGCCGATCCGCCCGATCGACCGGCCGGCTATCGTCTCTCGCTCGGGTGTGATGTCCGTGGTGAACGTTCGGCCGTCGCGCTCGATCGTGAACCCGACGGACTCTCCCACATGCGACGTCGTGTACTCGAGCAGCTCCTCACGCGTGGGATCCGCGATATCGCCAACGCCGACGATCCGATCCCCTGGCTGGAGGCCGGCGGCGGATGCGGGGCCGGCGTGACCGTTCAACGTCGTCTCCACTGTGCTGATGTACGGCGTTGGAGTCCTGGGGTCGCCGAAGAAGAACAGCCAGCTCGCGAACAGGATCGCGGCGACGACGAAGTGCGAGCCCGGTCCGGCCAATATCACCAGGGCGCGCTGCCAGATAGGCTTGGCGCCGTAGCTGCGATGCAGATCCTCCGGCGCCACGGGTTCGTAGGGGTTCATGCCGGCGATCTTCACGTAGCCGCCGAGCGGCAGCGCTTTCACGCCGTACTCGATGTCCTTGCGCGTGAACGACCAGATCTTCGGTCCGAACCCGACGAAGTACTGCTCGACCTTGAAGCCGAACGCACGCGCAACCAGATAGTGCCCGGCCTCGTGGATCAGGATGATGAAGAGCAGGCCAGTGAAGAAGACGACGATCGCGAGCGTGCCGGACACGGGACTACCGTTCCTCGATGATCTCGGCGGCTCGTTGCCGCGCCCAGCGATCCGTGCGCTCGATGTTGACGATCGAGACGACGGATGCCGGCTCGTGCTCGTCGACGATCGCCTGCACGATCTCGACGATCCGCGTCAGAGGGATCTTCCCCTCGAGGAAGGCCATGACGGCCACCTCGTTCGCGGCGTTCATCACGGCGGGGAACGTGAGCCCGAGGCCGCCTACCCGGTAGGCCAGATCGACCGCGGGGAACGCCTCCCGATCGACCGGCTCGAACGTGAGGGCGCGGTCGGTCAGCGGCACGGGCTGCACACCGGTGGGGAGCCGTTCCGGCCACGCGAGCGCGAGTTGGATGGGAAGTCTCATGTCTGCTACCGCCATCTCGGCGCGAAGGCTGCCATCCCTGAACTCGGCCATCGCATGCACCACGCCCTCCGGGTGGATCAGCACGTGGATCTGCGAGTAGTCCAGGTCGAACAGGTAGTGAGCCTCGATGACTTCGAGGCCCTTGTTCATGAGCGTGGCGGAGTCGATCGTGATCTTCGGGCCCATGGTCCACACAGGATGCTGAAGCGCTTCCTTCACCGATGCCTTGGAGAGTTCCGAGCGCGTCCATCCTCGGAACGGTCCGCCCGACCCCGTCAACACGACCCGCTTCAGGTCCTCGCGACGTTCACCCCTGAGGGCCAGGGCGAGGGCCGCATGCTCGGAGTCGACCGGGAGCAGCCGTTCGGGCTCGCCCTTGATCAGGTCCATCACGAGCTCGCCCCCCACCACCAGGCTCTCCTTGTTGGCGAGGGCGAGCGTCTTTCCGCTCTGGAGCGCGGCGAGCGTCGGACCGAGACCGGCCGAGCCGACCAGACCGTTCACCACGACGTCGGCCTCGGATTCGCGCGCGACCGTCTCGGTGGCATCGGGGCCGATGATCAGCTCCACTCCCGGGAGTGCGCCGAGCTTCTCCTTGACGTCGTCGGCCGCGTCCTCGTCGGCGATCGCGACGAGCGGCGGCATGAACTCTCGGACCTGCCCCACGAATAGATCCTGGTTCGTGCCGCCCACGGACAGCCCGACGACCTTGAACCGATCGGCGTTGCGCCGGACCACGTCGAGCGCCTGCGTGCCGATCGAGCCGGTCGATCCGAGGATGGCGAGGGACCTCATGGCGTCAAGCGTACCCCGAGTCTGTGCTGAACCCGGCCAGCGGGTGTTACGCGAAGATGACGCGGAATAGGAGGAACGCGGCAGGCGCCACGAAGAGCAGGGAATCGATCCGGTCGAGCACCCCTCCGTGACCCGGCAGGACGCTCCCCATGTCCTTGATGCCCAGGTCTCGTTTGATCAGGGACTCGGCAAGGTCTCCGAGCGTGGCGGCCGCCGCCACGACCAGGGCGAGCATCAGCGACTCGATGCGCCTCTCCTCGAACGGTCCCACGAACGAGGGGACGAGCGCCATGGCGACGATGATCGTGATCAGCGTGGCACCGATCAGCCCTTCGAGTGACTTCTTCGGGCTCACGCTCGGAGCGAGCGGTCGCTGGAAGAACGACCCTCCCCACACCGAGCCCACCAGGAACGCGGCCGTGTCGTAGATGAATGTCAGCCCGATGACCGCCACGACGAGCGCCTTCCCGTCGCTGCCACCGATCGCGAGCGTGACGATGAGGTAGCTCGCCAACAGTGGGATGTAGGCGATGTTCATGACGGTCACGCCGACCTGCTGGATCGCGCCCTTGCGGTGCGCTGCGGGCGCCGCGATGAACCACAGGAACGTGGCGATCACTCCCAGCGCGAACATCGCGAGGATCCCGGCCTCACCGTGGTAGTACGCGCCGGCGATCATGAGCGCGCCCGTGACCAGTCCGACCGCGGTCGCCGGCTGCTGATGCTGCTTCACTGTGACGCCAAACAGCTCGCCCTGGGCCACCAGCACCACGAGCGCCGCCACGATGGCGAACACCCCTTTGCCGATCATCAGGCTCCCGAGGGCGACGCCCGCCAGCACGATGCCGGTCAGGAACGCGGCGGGCATGTCGCGTTCCCCCTCGTTCGGACCACGCCGGTCGAGATCGGCACCCACCTCCACCGAAGTCGGCTCCTGCCAGCTGGGACCGCCGAGACCCTCGGACCCGACGACCACGGTTCGCGGCACACCGTCGTCCTCGTCGAGGTCCGACAAGATGTCGCCCTCGACGTCGCCTCCATGGATGTCGGCGAAGAGGTCGCCCCCGGTGGAGGCCGGCTCGTCGCCCACGCTCACGACCTCATCGATCGGCTCGTCGTCCATGCCGCCTTCCACGTTGATCGAGCCGGAGAAGTGCTCGGCCGCGGCCTCGATGTCTTCTGCAGACGGCGTCTCCTCGTCGTCGACCGATATCTCGTCGGAAGCCTCGGGGACGTCGAAGAGACCATGTTGATCCGTCGAGTGGACGGAGCCATCGGCATCGGAGCCGACATCGGGATCGATGTCCTCGCCCTCGAGCGCCTCACCCAGGAGCTCGTCGATGGGCTCCAGCACGCTGGTGTCGTACCAGGAGTCGGCATCTTCGTCCTCGACCGCCGTCGAGGCCGGCGTGACGGTCGTCTCCGGCTCCTCGGCGATCACGATCGGGTCCGTGTCGGTCGGGCGGACCGCGACGTGCTCTTCCTGCGGGTCGTCGGGCGTCGCGGGCGTCTCCTCGGTTCCCCAATCGACGTCGCGGATGGGAGCGAAGAACTTGTCCAGGTCCTCGAACAGATCGTCGCCACCGGGCTTGTCGTCTGCCACTAGACCTCCATGAGCTCCTGCTCCTTGTGGCGCTGGATCTCGTCGATCTCCGCCACCGACCGATCGGTCAGCTTCTGGAGCTCCTTCTCGGCACGCTTCAGGTCATCTTCCGAGATGGCGGAGCCTCGCTCAAGCTTCTCGAGCTCCTCTTTCGAATGCCGGCGCACGTTCCGAACGGCGACGCGGCCCTCCTCCGCCCGGTGATGCACCGTCTTGACCAGCTCCTTGCGCCGCTCTTCGGTGAGCGGTGGGAACGCCAGACGGATGACGTTGCCGTCGTTCGACGGGGTGACGCCGATGTCGCTCGACTGGATCGCCTTCTCCACCGCTGGGATCGAGGTCTTGTCGAACGGGGTGATCATCAGCAGCCGTGGCTCCGGAACGGCGATCGAGGCGAGTTGATTCAGGGGGACCGGAGAGCCGTAGTACTCCACCGTCACCCGATTCAGCAGCGCGGGTGCGGCGCGGCCGGTCCTGACGGTGGCGAGATCCTCCTTCAGGTGGGCGACCGCCTTCTGCATCTTCTCGGCGCCCTCCGCGAGGCTGCTCTCGACGCTCACGCCGCCCCCCCGTGCACTAAGGTCCCGATCGGCTCGCCGGTAACCACGCGTCGGATGTTCCCCTCCTCGCGGTAGTCGAACACGACGATCGGCAGCTTGTTCTCCATACAGAGCGAGATCGCGGTGGCGTCCATGACCTGATACCCCTCGCGCAGCACCTCGACATACTCGATCTCGTCGAACCTGCGGGCCGTCGGATCCGCATGCGGGTCAGCCGTGTAGACGCCGTCGACCTTCGTGCCTTTCAGCAGCGCCTCCGCGTGGATCTCGAGCGACCGCTGCGCCGCACACGTGTCGGTAGAGAAGAACGGCACACCGAGCCCGGCGGCGAAGATCACGACACGGCCCTTCTCGAGGTGTCGTCGCGCCCGCAGCGGGATGTAGGGCTCGGCGACCTGCGTCATCTGGATCGCCGTCTGCACGCGCGTGGTCACGTGGATCTTCTCCAGTGCGTCTTGGAGGGCGAGGGCGTTCATGATAGTGGCGAGCATGCCCATGTAGTCTGCCCGGTCGCGGTCGATGCCGGGAGCCTGCCGGCCACGCCAGATATTGCCGCCGCCGACCACGACCGCGGTCTGGATCCCCAGGTCGACGACGTCTCCCAGTTGGCGGGCCAGCAACGAGGTCGCCTCGGTGTTGATGCCGTAGCCGGTGTCGGCGGGGGCGAACGCGTCGCCGGAGAGCTTCAACAGGACCCGGCCGTACACGGGTCGGGTCGACGCGCCGGCTTCCGTCATGCGCTCAACCACCCCCTCGCCTCTGGCCGGGCCCTCTAGCCGGCTCGGCTCACTCGCCAAGCTTGTACCGGACGAACCGCCGAACCGCAACTTTCTCTCCGAGCTTGGCCGAGGCCTCGTCCAAGAGCTGCTGCACGGTCGTCGAGTCGTCCTTCACGAAGTCCTGCTCCAGGAGGACGTTGTCCTTGAACAGGGCGTTCAGCTTCCCTTCGACGATCCTTACGACCACATGTTCGGGCTTGCCCGATTCCTTGGCCTGCACCTCGAAGATGTGCCGTTCCCGCTCGAGCTCATCCGTTGGGAACTCCTCACGGAGGATGAATCGAGGCGAGGCGGGGCTCGCGATGTGCAACGCGATGTCCTTCACCAGTTGGCGGAACTCCTCGGTGTTCGCTACGAAGTCCGTCTCGCAGTTCACCTCGACGAGGACGCCCACCGTGTTGTTGAAATGGATGTAGCTGTCGATGAGCCCCTGGTCCGCGGAACGGCTCGCGCGCTTCTGGATCTGAGCCTGCCCCTTCTCTTTGAGCAGGTCCACGGCGCGCTCGAAGTCGCCTCCGGTCTCGACGAGCGCGTTCTTGCAGTCCATCATCCCCGCGCCGGTGGCCTCTCGGAGGGCCTTGACCTGTGCGGCGGAGATTTCGCTCATGCCTGTCCTTCGCCGGCGACATCCGCGGCGACCGGCTCAAGAGCGATGGGCTCCACGGCGATGGGCTCGGCGGCAGCGGTCTCGGCGACGACATCGGTCTCGGCCACGACATCGGGCTCGGGGATCTCGGTCACGACCGGTGCATCCGCTGGCGTCGGATCGGGCTCGAACACCGTGGTTGCGGCGATCTCGGCGGCCACCTCCGGCGTCTCGACCTCCGGCTCGTCCGCCTTCACGGCCTCGGCAGTCATCTGCTCCACCAGGTCGTCCTTGGCCATCCCCCGGCCCTCACGCAGCGCGTCGGCGATGACCCGAGCGACCAACGTGACCGAGCGGATCGCGTCGTCGTTGCCCGGGATCA
>CAZDXK010000067.1:0-7081 GCA_964509215.1 uncultured Actinomycetes bacterium
GGCGGAGTCGGAGGAGGCGGCCGCCGCGGCCCTCAATGTGGGAGAGGCCGTGCTGGAGGCGCAGACCGCCGGCGAGAGGCCGGTCGGCGAGCGCCGACCCCGGACCATGGAGGAGGCCGTCGGATCGCTCCCGGGAGCCAACGTCGCCCTCGTGTCGGTCCCCGGTGCATACGCTGCGATGGAGACGCACAAAGCGCTGTCGGCCGGTTTGCACGTGCTCCTGTTCAGCGACAACGTGCCTCTGGCCCAAGAGGTGGAGTTGAAATCACGTGCGAACGAGCTCGGGCTCCTGATGATGGGCCCGGGGGCGGGTACGGCGTCGCTCGGCGGTGTGGGACTCGGCTTCGCCAACGCCGTGCGTACGGGAAGCGTGGGCGTGATCGCCGCCGCCGGAACCGGGGCGCAGGAGGTGACGACCCTGCTCCATCGATGGGGGGCGGGGCTCGCCGACGCCGTGGGGGTGGGCGGGCGTGATCTGTCGGAGGGGGTCGGGGCTCGGATGACTCGGATGGCGGTGCGGGCCATGGAGGCTGACCCCCGGATCGACGTCTTGCTTCTCGTCTCCAAGCCGCCGTCGGCAACCGTCGCCGCGGAGCTGATCGGCATGCTTGGCGCGAAGCCCACCGTCGTCGCGTTCATCGGCCTCGACGAGGACCTCGAGGCCCCCGACGGTGTCCAGGTGGCGAGGACCCTCGAGGAAGCGGCACTGCTGACGATCCAGGCCCTGGGTATCGCGGCCCCGGACCCGTCCCAAGACCTCCACGAACGGGTGGCGGCAGCGATCTCGAACATGCCCGAAGAACGGAGCACCGTTCACGGCCTGTTCTCGGGTGGCACCTTGTGCTACGAGGCGATGGTGGTGATCTCGAGCCGGCTCGGCCCCGTGCATTCGAACGTGCCTCTCATGGATGGCTGGGGCCTGCCGGGCCCGCCCGGCTCCCACGTGTGCCTCGACCTGGGAGAAGAGGAGTTCACGAGGGGTCGCCCCCACCCGATGATCGATCCAGAGGCGCGCTCCGATCTGATCCGTCAGCACGGCGAGGATCCAACCACCGCGGTGATCCTGCTCGATGTGGTCTTGGGATACGGGGCGCATGAGGACCCTGCCTCCGTGCTGGCGTCCCCGTGCTCCGATGCCGTGTCAGGGCCGAGCGCCGCCGCGGTCGTGGCGTACGTTCTCGGTACCGAGAACGATCCTCAGGGCTTGGAGCGCCAACGACGACAGCTCGAGGAGGCCGGGTGTCTACTCGCTCCGACCGGAGCGAGGGCGGCACTCATGGCGGCCGCCGTCGCCGCGCGCCGCCCCGGCTACGTGAAGGAGCGCCCATGAACGCCGACGGCCGGAAAGGGGTTCCCCCGGCCGGGCGGCCTCGGATCGCGCTCGTGACCTACTCCACCCGGCCCCGGGGTGGGGTCGTGCACGCCTTGCAGCTCGCCGAGGCGCTGCACCGTCAGGGCGAAAGGATCCACCTGTTCGCGTTGGGAGATCCCGCTACCGGGTTCTTCCGCGACACCTCGGTCCCCCACACCATCGTTCCCGCTCCAGAACCGGCTCCCACCCTCGAGGAGCGGGTGTCCCGATCGATGGAGGCGCTGGTCGATGGGCTCCGCCCGTTCGCGAGGGACGCATTCGAGATCGTGCACACGCAGGACTGCATCGCCGCCCGCGCGGCGAGGGAGGTCCGGGACCTAGGGGGAGACTTCGCGATCGTGCGGACCGTGCACCACGTTGACGACTTCACCACGGAGATCCTGATCGAGTGCCAGCGACGATCCATCGTGGATCCGGATCGCGTGCTCGTCGTGAGCCAGCACTGGCGACGTGTCCTGCGAGAGAACTACGGGATCGATGCGACGGTGGTCCCGAACGGTGTCGACCTTGCCCGCATCCGCCCACCGGCCGACTTCGATGCGGCAGGCGCGCGACTCAGGATCGGAGCCGACGGCCGCTTCCTCTTCTTGACCGTCGGAGGGATCGAGCCGAGGAAAGGCAGCCGCGAGCTCGTCGAAGCCCTGGCCAAGGTCCGGGCGTCCCTCGATCCGCAGCCAGTCTTGGCGATCGTGGGCGGCCATTCGTTCCAGGATTACTCCGAGTACCGGGCAGGGGTGTTCGAACGAGCCGCCGCTCTGGGGCTCGAGATCGGGAGAGACGTGGTGCTCCTGGGAACGGTGCCGGACGAGGAGCTACGGGGGTGGTACCAGGCGGCCGACGCGTTCGTCTTCCCATCGGTGAAGGAAGGATGGGGGCTCGTGGTCCTCGAAGCCATGGCGGCCGGACTTCCGGTGATCGCCACCGATCTCCCGGTGTTCCGCGAGTACCTCACCGATGGGCAGGACGCGATCCTCGCCCGAGCAGGAGACGCGGGCTCGCTCGCCGATGCCATGCTCCGCGTGGCGTCGGACCCCGTTTACCGAGCCCACTTGTCGAGGACCGGCCCGAACGTGGCGGCCCGCTACACGTGGGAGGAATCAGCCGCGCGGCACGCAGCCATCTACAGGGAAGTGGCCGCCTCGGGATAGAACGCGGCTTCCGCGCTCACCGCCTCGAGGCCCCACACGATGCCGAGGACGAAGTCCGGTCCCGACGTGTCCCCGACCGCGCCCAACGCCTCGCACGCGGCCACGGCCGCCGCCTGGTCGCCGGCGGCCGCGGCGTTCAAAAGATCGTGAGCGGGAGCGAGGGCTTGACCGCGGCCCACCCAGCAGAGGAAAGCTCTCGACGGCATCGTGGTGTCCGCCCCGTCGAGAGCGAGAGCCGGCGACTCGAACCTCTCGCCGAGGACACACCGCAACACGAGCAGGATGCCGGCCAGAGCGTCGTCCCCGGCCGGCGTGAGCCCCGGGCCGAGGCCGACGAGCAGCGAGGCGATCGTGTCCAGGTCACCTGCAAGCAGCGCGGCGCGGCCACGGTCCGCACGCTCGAGGAGCGGGCTGGTCCTGAGGGCCGACCTGGCAGCGACCGGACGGCCGGCCGCGAGCGCGATCCCGGCCCCCGCGATCAGCGCGGTCGGTTCGGGGAGCGTCCCCACCCACGGCGCGACCCCGCGCGTGTCCACGCTCCAGCCTGGAGCTTCGAGGGCGGCTCCGGTCACCGACACGCGCGTGCCGCGCGTGTCGACCGGCGGCGCGCCATCGAGCACCAGGTGGATCGGACCGGGCATCACCTCTGGCGCTACGAGCGCCACGAGACCGGCGGGGAACTCCACGTAGCAGGCCCGCGTGAACGACGCCATCACGCGTCCGTCCCGGCCCTCATCGAGGGCAGCGCGTGCGCCGAGCCCGGCGAGAGTGGCCTTCATCCGAGCGAGGCGTGGAGGGCGAGCAGGGCCTCCTGGAAGCATCCGAGCGGGGCGCGAGCGACGCCCGCGCCGATCTGTCCGGTCCCCGCGCTCGCATGGAGGATCCCGGTGTTGATGGATGGGGTGATCTCCAGCTCCACGACCTTGCGGACGTCGACCCCCATGGGCGCGCCCCGGTAGTCGAGGAAGGGCAGCTTGAAGCGGCCGCTCCGAGCCACGCAGACCTGGTCGAAGGCTTCCGTCACGCCGACCGCGTCGGCCATGGTCCCACCGACGAACGCCGCCACGACAGGCGACGCGGCCGCGGCGGCACCTCCCAGCCCCACGAGCTCGAGCACGGCGCTGTCCCCGATGTCGCGAGCCGCGTGCTCCGACGCGAAGCCCGCGTGGTAGAGAGCGTCACCGACCGGTGGAGCGGGAGCCAAGAACCATCGGTCGCCCGTTCCGGCGAGCCGGATCCCGAACGTGGTCCCATTGCGGGCCATCCCGACCACGATGCTCGAGTCCGGCACGTCGGCGGCCCAGTCGGTGAGGGCCTTGGCGGCAGCCATCGTGAGGTTCAAGAAGAAGAGGTGGTCGAAGGACAAGAACCGAGCGACCTCGACCACGTCGGGATGCCCCGATCCGACGAGATCCGGAAGGATGTGACGGATGAAGAGGTTGGTCGTGGCCTGGACACGCATGTGCGCGTCGTCGCCCATCTGGAGGCCCTGCGCCACGAGCGAGAAGATGTCGATCGGCCCGCTGGAACGCAGCGTGTCCTTGAGTACCGGCCCGACGGCATCGCGGAGGAAGATCAGGCGCTCGACGGCCTCCGGCGCCTCCACGCCGAACCACTGCGTCTTTCCCGATCCCTGATTGATAGACGAGTACGCGCGGTTGCCTCCCTGCGGATTCTCCACCACCGAGACCGGAGCGCTCGGTCCCAGCGCCGTGGCCATGGGAACAACCGCGCGGTGGTGGTTGGCGGACTCCAACTCCACCTCACCGGCCGCGACGAGGCTCTCCGCATCCTCGGGAGACGACGCCCATCCCTCAGCCATGACGGCGGCGTGGACCGAGCGTCGTAACGGGTCACAGAACTGCTCCCACGGCAGTGGCGGGCCCGGGTGCAGGATCGTTCGCTCGCCGACGCCGGGGACCTCGTCGATGGCCGCTCCGACGCTCACGAGCAGCGGTGCGCCCTCGTCGAGCCGGCGCACGACCTCCCGGTTCGCTTCGTCGATGCGTTCGGTCGCCGTACCGTAGAGACGAGCGAGCGCGTCGACCAGGTCTCCGCGGCCGCCTGCGGGGATGCGCCAGTCGACGTCGACGGCGGGAACCCCTTGCGCCCGAACGCCTTCACCCAGGATCGATAACCCGACGTTCACGACCCGAACGTCGGTCGGAAGTCGCAGGACCGTCGTTCCGTCTTGATCGTCAGGGCTAGACTTCGTGCTCGCCATGGACATCACATCCTCTTGGGAAGGCGGTTATCGCTGCCGCGTTCGCGTTCGTGACTTCGAGATCGTCGCCGACGAACCGGCGGACTCCGGCGGGACCGACGCCGGTCCGACGCCGACGGAGCTGTTCCTTTCCTCGCTCGCGGTGTGCTTCACGATGGCCGTGCACCACGCGTTCCGCAAGCGCGGGGTGGACCTCCTGGACCTCGCCGTCCACGTCCACGCCGAGTACGAAGGGCTCCGCTTCGCCCGGATCCGAGTCGAGGTGCAGTCGAGTCATCCGAAAGAGGAGATCGAGGCGATGATGGATCGGATCATCAGCTACTGCTACGTCTCCAACACGCTCCGACGATCTCCCGACATGGAATTCGTCGTCGGCGATCCCCCCCTCACGCACCGACCTGCTCCGCCAGCTTGAGCAGCTCGGCCTCCGCCCCGTCCATCGCCTGTTCCGCAACTCGAGCGCGCGCGTGCGCGCGACTCGCCGCGCGGCGACACTCCCCGGCCATCTCTCGCACGACATCGGGCGCCGCCCCTCCCGGCGAGTCCCGGGTGAGCACGATCGCGCGTGGATCGAGGACCTCGGTGAGGTCGCGGCCCGAGAGCCCGAGGTCGATGCCCATCCTTTCTCGAGCCGCGGCGTCGAGCATCTCGCCGGTGAGGTCAACGCCGCGGAGCCCTTCGCGGCTGGCCCAGCGCACCGCCGCACCGACGACGAGATAGGCGGTCCGGTAGTCGAGGCCGCAGCTCTGCATCACCCATTCGGCGAGGTCCGTCGCCTGGGAGAACCCGGATTCGAGCGATTCCCACATACGGTCCTCGTTCACCTGCAGCGTGGCGACGACCCCCGTCATCAGCCGCGTCGCCTTCGCCGCGAGCTCCAGCGATCGCGGGATCTCCCCATAGGCGAAGATGAGGTTGTCCGTCCTGGCCGAGGGTGACTTCACCACGGCGAGGAAACCGGACAATCGCCCGATGAACGTGCCGGCCGAGCCGCGCACGATCGAGAGCGCGTAGGGATTGCGCTTCTGCGGCATGAGAACGCTTGCGCGCGTGTACGGGCCGGCGAGATCGACGAAATCGAACTCCTGGCTGTCCCAGATCTCGAGATCCTCGGCGAGCTTGCTCATGTTCAGCAGGAGGTTCGCACCGGTCGCGAGCAGGTCGACGAGCCCGTCGGTCTGCCACATGGCGTCTCGCGTGTGCTCGATGACACCGCCGAAGCCCAGCAGCTCCGCCTCCCGTTCGCGGGAGACCGCCAGTCGGCTCCCGTTCACGCACCCCGCTCCGCCGGGGCTCCGGTTCACCCAGTCGAAGCAGTTCGCGAGGCGGTCGATGTCTCGCAGGGCGGGGAATGCGAACGTGAGCGCGAAGTGCCCGAAGGTGGACGGCTGTGCCTGCTGAAGATAGGTCTGATCCGCAAAGAGCGTGTCCGCATGCTGGTTCGCAAGGACCGCGGTGGCATCGGCGAAGCTCGCCGTGTCCGCCATGAGGCCAACCACCTGCCGTCGGAGGCCCAGACGGAACGCCATCCTGCCCGCCTCTCGACGGGGACGACCGGCATGCAACCAGCCGGCGTCGTTGCCGAGCCGCTCGGCGAAATAGCGCTCTCGGCAGTTGTACGGATCCCCGTATGCCGGATCGTAGGGGAAGGCCTCCGCGGGCTGGCGGACCACTTCCAGGATGAGGGAGAGGAGCCGCCCGGCCGCGTCGTCGGGGATGATCCCCTGCTCCCGCAGAACGAGCACATGAGCGATGTCGGCCAGGTTGAGGCCGTCGTGCAAGAAGATCGCGTCGCCGACCTCGAGCGCGAAGCCCGCCTCCACGAGCTCCGGCGCCGGCGCCTCCGACGCGGGTGCGGACTCAGTTCTTCGTTTCACTCCAACCCGTCCTCATCGAGCACCGACGCGGTCCCCCCGGTGTGCACGAACACGGCCGGCCCCGTGAGACCCTCTCCGACCAGGGCGATCAGCGTCGACATAGCCTTCGCGGTGAACGTCTGGTCGAGGAGCAGGCCCTCATGCTCGGCCGCTAACCTCGCCGCCCGCCGTCCCTCGGGCGACGGCACACCGTACCCGGGCCCCCGTGCGTCTCGCACCTCGACGTCTCCCTCGTCGGCGGACGGAAGTCCGAGCAGGCCCGCACAGCCGCGCGCGAGCTCCAGCACGCGCGCCCTGCACTCCTTGACGGGACGACTGACCGCGGCACCGACGATCCGCCAGGGTCGACCCGCGCCGACGTTCCCGGCGACGAGACCCGCCTGGGTCCCGCAGGAGCCGGTCGCGACGACGACCACCTGGGGCGTCACCCCGCCACGGGCGAGCTGCTCCGAGAGCTCCT
>CAZDXK010000068.1:0-7078 GCA_964509215.1 uncultured Actinomycetes bacterium
CGAGCGCGCTCGTGACCTCGTCGAGCAGCATGATGTCGGGTTGCATCGCCAGGGCGCGAACGATGGCCACGCGCTGCTGCTGGCCGCCCGACAGCCGGTCTGGATACTCATCGGCCTTGTCCTCCAGGCCGAAGCGGTCGAGCAGCTGTCGCGCACGATCCGCCGCGTCCACCGCCGACAGGTCGAGCACCTTCATCGGAGCGAGCGTCACGTTCCGCATCACGGTCATGTGCGGGAACAGGTTGAACGATTGGAAGACGATGCCGATGCGCCGGCGGACCGAGTTCATGTCGACGCCCGGCCCCGTGATCTCGACGCCCTCGACCACGATCCGACCGGAGTCGATCGGCTCCAGGAGGTTGACACATCGGAGCATGGTCGACTTCCCGGATCCAGAGGCGCCGATCAGACAGATCACCTCGTGCTCCGCGACGGCCAGGTCGATGCCACGCAGCACCTCGAGCTTGCCGAACGACTTGTGGACGCCCTCGAGCCGGAGCGCTTCGCTCACCTGACGCTCCCGGCCTGCCGGCGTCGCCGGTCGCGCGCCACCAGCCAGTCGGTGAAACGGGCCAACGGGATCGTCACCAGGACGAAGAGCAACGCCGTCGCGAGGAACGGCGTGAAGTTGAACGTGCTCGCGCTCTCGATCTGCGCCTGTCGGAACGCCTCGACGACGCCGATCGACGCGACGAGAGCCGTGTCCTTCTGCAGGCCGATGAAATCGTTGAGTAGAGGCGGGATGACCCGACGGATGGCCTGCGGCAAGATCACGAAGCGCAACGATGCCCATCGCGAGAGTCCCAACGACCGCGCGGCGGCGGCCTGACTCTCGTGCACCGACTCGATCCCCGCTCGATAGACCTCGGCGACGTACGCGGTGTACACGAGCACCAGCGACACCACGGCCCAGAAGAACGGTGACTTCGGGACGCTCGTTCCAAGGGCAGGTGCGCCGAACCCCAGCGTGTAGATCACCAGGATGGTCGGGATCCCTCGGAACAGGTCGATATACCCGACCGCCAATGCGCGCAACGGGAAGAACATGGGACCCGGCAGGCTCCGGAGCACCGCGAAGAACAGAGCGAACACCAGGATGAAGACCTCCGCGAGCAGGAAGATCTTCACGTTCACCAAGAACGCTCTCGCGATGTCCGGGAACGACTCTTTGAACTGCTCGCCGTTGAAGAACGCTTGCTTGACCGCGAGCCAACCCGGCGAGTTGATCACCGCGACGATGAGCACCGTGAAGAACACCACTGTGCTGATCAAGGCGATCGCGACCGCACGGCGGCCTTCGGGGCCCCGGCCCGGCGGTCCGCCGAGGATCCGTGAACGCCGGCTCCCGACGTCGTCGAGCAGCTGATCGCCCCGGTCCGGCGAACCTCCGACGCTCACGGCGCCGTCATCCGAGCGGTTACTGCTGGATCTCGGGGAACGTGACGTCCTTGAGCCATTGGGCCTCGAGCGCGTCGAGCGTGCCGTCGGACTTCAGAGCCTCGATCGCCTGGTTGACGCATCCGACGAGCGGGTTCCCCTTGGCGAAGACGAGCCCGAAGTACTCCTGATCGCCGATCGCGGGGAACTGGCCCACGACGACGCCGTTCTTCACCTGGCCGATCAGCACGTTCACGTATGCCGTCGGCGAATCGGTGAGGTAGCCGTCGATCTGGCCGTTGCTGAGTGCCCGGATCACGTCCACGGACCGGTCGAACACGGCAGGCTGCGAGTCGGGCTGGATGTTGTTCACGATGTAGCTGTAGCTGGTCGTGCCGATCTGTGCTCCCAGCTTGTAGCCCTTCAGGTCGGCGAACGTCGCCGCTCCGGTGATGGGCATTCCCTTGAGAGCGACCAGGGCGGGCGAGACGTCGTAGTAGCTCTCGCTGAAGTCGACAGCTTGCGCCCGATCGGGGCTGTACGAGATCTCGTTGATATCGAAGTCGAAACCCTTCTCGCCGGGCTTGAACGACTCGTTGAACGTGATGGGCACCCACGTGACCTGATCGTGCGTGAACCCGAGCTGGTCGGCGATCGCGTAGGCGGCCGCGCTCTCGAAGCCCTCTCCGCTCGACGGGTTGCCCGTTCCGCTGTTCGGCTGGGCCTTCCACGGCCCGTAGGTTCCCGTGCCGCCGAACCAGGGCTGGAAGGCCGGGTTGTCAGTACCGATGGTGAGCGTCCCCGACGTGAGGAGGTTTAAGCCTTCAGGGGCACAAGGGTCGACCGATGTCGTGGCCGACGGCGTCGACGGCGCCGTGGGCCCGCTCGCTCCCGTGTTGTCGTCGGATCCGCACGCCACGCCGATCACGGCCAACGCGACCAGGCCGATCAGGAACCTCCGCATCACCAAACCCCCTCGTTCACCTGCAGAGATGATGGGCCGCAGACGTCCCCGGCCCGAAGCGGCGAGCCTAGCACAGCGACCTACTTCCGCGGCTCCCAGCTGAAGAACCGGGCCGCGAGGATGAGCCCCAAGATCCCCCATCCCGCCACGACGAGGATGTCGGTCCAGTCGAACTCGAACGGCGCCCCATAGAGGCCCGCCATGATGGCGTCGAAGAATGGTTTCACCGGGAACACCCGTCCGACGAACTTGATCCACTCCGGCGCGTCCACCCCCAGAGGGATGAAGACTCCAGACAGGAACAACAACGGCAGGATGGACGCGTTCACGATCGGCGGCGCCGCGTCGGCGTTCGGGATCACGGCGGTCAGCGCGAGGGCGAGCGCCGCCAAGCTCATCGCCCCGACCACGATCACGAACAGCGACTCCAAGAGTTGCACGCCGGCCGGCACATCCGCACCGTAGAAGGCGGCGCCGAACGCTTCGGTGATCGCCACGAGGATGATCGCGACAACGAGGGAGTGAAGGATGCGCGCGGCCAGATACGCCCAACCTGGCAAGGGCGTGCCGCGCGTCCTCTTCAGGATGCCTGCGTCGCGGTTGAAACACACGCTGATCGCGATGTTCGTGTAGCAGGCCGAGATGACCGAGAACGCAGCCATCGACGCAACGTAGTACGTCGACTGTTCGATCACGATCCCGGGCGCGACTTCGATCGAGTCGCTCCCCAGGAGCGACGTGAAGATCACCAGGAACATCAACGGGAAGGCGAACGTGAAAAACGCCGACGCCGGGTTGCGCCAGAACGTCTTGTTCGTGAACCGGACCTGGCGGAGCGTGAGGCCGACGACGCTCAGGGCGCCTCCTCCTCCATACCCGTGATGCCCAGGTACACATCTTCCAGACTCGGGCGGCTGACCTCGAGCACCTCGAGCCGGGTGCCCGTGGCGAGCGCCCAGCCCGTGAGCTCATTGACCGGCTTCGTGGCATCGTCGGCGCGGATCTCGAACGAGCCGTCCGGCAAGCTGGTTTGGCCCAGGTCGGGTGGATGCGCATCGCCGGCGGCACGGAACCGCACCCGGGCATGCATCTTGTCGCGTCCGGCGATCGTGTCCGGGGTTCCCTCCGACACGATCTCCCCGTGGGAGATGATCGCGACGCGGTCGGCAAGGTATTGCGCTTCGTCCATGAAATGCGTGGTGAGGAACACTGTCTTCCCGATCGCGATGAGGTTCTTCACGATCTCCCATGCGTTGCGACGGGCGTTAGGATCGAACCCCGTGGTCGGTTCGTCTAGGAACAGCAGCTCTGGATCGCCCGCGAGCGCGATCGCCACGTCTAACCGTCGTTGCTGGCCGCCGGAGAGCTTGTTGACCCTAGTCGTCCGTTTCTCCGCGAGGCCGACGAGGTCGACCACCTCGTCGATGTCTCGAGGTGTAGGGAAGTACCCGCTGTAGAGATCCACCGTCTCCCGCACCGTGAGGTACGGGTCAACCCCGGTCGACTGGAGGACGATCCCGATCCGTTGCTTCAAGGAGGTCTCCCCCCTCGCCGGATCATGCCCGAGGACCGAGACCGAGCCGCTGGAACGCTCGCGGAACCCCTCCAGGATCTCGGTGGTGGTGGTCTTGCCGGCGCCATTGGGTCCGAGGAGGGCGAACACCTCGCCCCGCTCAACGTGGAGGTCGATCCCCTTCACGGCCTCGAAGTCGCCGTACGACTTGCGCAGGCCCGAGATCTCGATCACCCGGTCGCTCACGTCGCAACCATATGAGCGGTGCAGCGCTAAGGCAACCTCGCGTCGTCGGTCGGGAAGCCGAGCCGCTTGTCGACGACGTTGCGCAACGGTTCACCGCTCAGGTACCGGCGCAGGTTGTCGTAGAACACCGCCGCGAAGTCCGCCTCCCAGCCCTCCACGTCGCCCGACATGTGTGGACAAACGATGACGTTCTCCATGTCCCAGAGCGGGCTCTCGGCGGGGAGCGGTTCCTCCTCGAACACGTCGAGGGCCGCGCCCGCGATCGCACCAGAGGCCAACGCGGCGACGAGCGCGGTCTCTGCCACCGTCGCGCCACGCCCGACGTTCACGAACCGCGCCGTTGGCTTCATGGCGGCGAACGCGGCCGCGTCGAAGACGCCTCTCGTCTGCGGTGTCAGCGGCATGGTGTCGATCACGTAATCGGCTTCGGCGAGCGCCCCGTGCAGCTCGTGGGCACCCCGGATGGCCTCGAACACCTCGTCGCCCGCGCGACCAGTGCGCCCGACCGCTTCGACCCGCATCCCGAGCCCCTCGCGGAGCGCCGCACCGATCGTCCTTCCGATCGGTCCCGGCCCGACGACCAGGGCCCGGCGCCCAGCCAGCCGTTCCATCTCGTGGAGCTCCCACAGGTGCGCGCGTTGCCGGTCGGACATCTGCCGGAAGCCCTTCGCCATGGCGACCACGAACCCGACGACGGTCTCGGCGATCGGCTGGTCCGCGGCCCCTCGCGCGTTCGTCAGGATGACGTCGCTCTCCACGAGCGCCGGGAACAACAAGCCGTTGACCCCGACGTTCGAGGCGGCGACCCAGTGCAGGTGGCCCCCTCGGGGCCAGGCGGCCTCCAGGTCTTCGCGATCCCCCCACCACGTGTAGACGATCTCGGCGTCGACGATCTCGTGCTCGAGCGAGGTTCGATCGGGCGCGTAGCGCAGGTCGACGCCGAGCGCGATCGCGTCGATGCCCGGCGGCGGCTCGTCGGCCGTCGTTCCCATGACGACCACGACCGGCTTCGGCGTGGTCGCCCCGCTCACAACGGCTTCCTGCTGGAGAACCCCGCGTGCTCCTCGTGGTACCAGGCGACCTCGTCTTCACCGAGTCGCCAGCACAGGAAGACGGGGCGATCGTCGACCTCCCCCGGGAAGTCGACCAGCCCCGTATCGGGATCGCGGAGCAGGATCCCCCGTTCCGCCAGGAAGATCACCTCGGCCTTCACGATCCGTTGCGCCTCGAACCACTCGCTGCCGGCGACGCCCCCGCCGTCAACCGCGACGGCTTCGGTGATCCGCTCGCTCGACCGGATCACCTCCCGGCGTGCATCGCGCAGGCGCGGCAGGCGCTCGCGAAGCTCGGCGAGCTCCCCGTTCGCCTGCTCGGGCGTGAACAGCCGCTCGGGATCAGCCATCGAGGACCTCCGCCAGTTCGGCCATGCCCGTGATGCGTGTCCCCACGTGATCGGCATGCCGTTCCCTGCGGTCGATCAGCACGGGGAACATGCCCAGCGCGGCGGGAGGATCCACATCGAACTCTGGGTTGTCGCCGACGTAGGCCGCCTCCCCCGCCTCGACCCCCGCGCGAGCGAGCGCCAAGCGATAGATCCGCGGGTCGGGCTTCTCCACGCCCTCGATCCCGGAGATCACCCGGACCGTGAACGCTTGGCGTACCCCGAGATCGGCGAGCAGATCGTCGAGCCACGCCTCGAAGTTCGAGATGAGCCCCAGCGCATACCCGTCGGACGCCAACCGCTCCAGCGCCGGGCGCACGTCGTCGAAGAGCGCGTAGTTCGCACGGTCGGTGAACGCCTCGTACAGCATGTCCCTGAGCCCGTCGCCCGAGGGAAGGTCGAGCGCGTCGAGCATGCGCTCGTAGACCGAGACCCAGAACGCCCGCGAACGTTCCGGGCTGGTCGTCCACCGGTCACCTTCGCGCGAGGCCTGACTGAACCGCTCGGTCACCAACCGGGATGCCCGGTGCACGTCCTCCGGGAGAACGCGATGCCCCTCGCGTTCGACGACCTGCGTGAAGAGCTCCGGGAATGACGGGAACGGATGGACGAGCGTCTCGCCGACGTCGAAGAAGACCGCGCGGTACCTCACCGAGCGGATGATACCGAGGTGCCGGCGGGGGGCCGCTTCACCGCACGGCTCCGGCGCGCTTCGCGAGATCGGTCCACAATCGGTTCACCTGCGGGAGCAGCCGCTCGGGCTCGCCGTCGTTGTCGAGCAGCACGTCGGCCACCCGGGCGCGCTCCTCATCCCCGAGTTGCGCGGCAACCCTGGCTCTGACCTCGTCGGCCGCCATCCCGCGATCGCGCATCAGGCGTTCGATCCGGCGGTCGATGTCGGCGACGACCACCACGACCACGTCGAACCCCTCGGCCAGACCGCGCTCCGCCAGCAGCGGCACGGCGTACACGATCACCCGGTCCGTGTCTCGGTAAAGCTCGATCGACTCCGCGAACAGCCGGGCGACCTGAGGGTGAACGATCGCCTCGAGCTGCCGTAGGAGCCCCGGGTCTGAGAACACGACCTCGGCCAGCTTCGCTCGATCGATGTCGCCGTCCGGACCGAGGATCTCCGGGCCGAACGTCTCCACCACGCGATCGAAGCCGTGTGTCCCGCGCACGACGGCGCGGCGCGCCAAGTCGTCGGCATCGATCACGACCGCGCCGCGCTCGGCCAGCAGCTCGGCCACGGTCGACTTCCCCGAGCCGATCCCTCCCGTCAGACCGACCAGCAGCATGTTGCGCGGGCCCGCTCTAGGACCGGTTCCCCTTACTCAGCGACCCTCGCGCCGCTTCAGATCCTCGAGGATCGCTTCGAGCGACACCTCGTCCGACGCGGCAGCTTCGGGCTCGGCCTCCGTCACCGGTTCGGCCTCCGTTACCGGCTCGGCCTCCGTCACCGGTTCGGCCTCCGTTACCGGCTCGGCCTCCGTTACCGGCTCGGCCTCCGTTACCGGCTCGGCCTCCGTTACCGGCT
>CAZDXK010000069.1:0-7077 GCA_964509215.1 uncultured Actinomycetes bacterium
TGAGCGTCGCGGCAGTGACGCCGAGCGAGATCACGACGGTCATGCCGAGGCCCTTGCGAAGCTCCGGAGACTCGTGAAGCCCGCGACGGAGCACGGCCCGCGCGCTCTGAAGGTGCAGGGGGACCTCGAGGTCCTCGTCAAGCGTGACCGGCTCCTGGATGAGGGTGCTCATCCCGCCCTCCGCTCGTACGCGTGGATCATCGCCGCGTAGCCGGGCATGGTCGCGAGCAGGTCGTCGTGACTCCCTGTCGCGCGCAAGCGGCCGTCCTCGAGAAAGAGGATCCGATCGGCGAGCCTGATCGTCGAGAGGCGATACGCCACCACGACGAGCGTGGTACGGAGCTCTCGCCGGAGTGCGCCGAGGATCTGTGCCTCGATCGTAGGGTCGACCGCCGATGTCGCGTCGTCCAGGATCAGGAGCCGAGGCCGGCGCACGAGGGCACGAGCCAGCGCCACACGCTGGCGCTGACCGCCGGACAACGTGTGGCCTCGCTCGCCGACCACGGTGTCATAACCGTCGGGCAACCGGCGGATGAACGCGTCCGCCTGTGCCAGGCGCGCCGCATACTCGACGTCCTCCGGTCCGGCGCCGGTGTCCAAGGCGATGTTGTCGCGCACCGCTGCGGCGAACAGGAAGCTCTCCTGGAACACGATCGCCGTCGCGTCGCGGAGCGACGTCGCGGCCGCGTGGCGGAGGTTGACGCCGCCGATCAACACCTCGCCGTCGTCGGGGTCGTCCAGGCGCACGAGCAGTTGCGCCAGCGTGCTCTTGCCGACGCCGGTCGCACCCACGATCGCCACCGACTCGTCGGCGTCGATCCGCAGGCTCACCTCGTCGAGGACCTTCGTGCCGGCGTAGGCATAGGTGACGGCCGAGAAACGCACGTCGAGCGGCTCGTCGGGAAGCCTCACGGGGTGCGAGGCAGGTACCACCGTGATCGGCTCCGCGAAGATCCGTTCCAGGCGCGCGTAGCTGACCACGGCTCGTGGCAGCTCGGAGAGGATCCATCCGATGAACCGCATCGGCCACGCCAGCAGGCCGAACAGCGCGATGAACTGGATCAGGTCGCCGAGCGTCACCGCTCCAGACGAGACCCGCCATGACCCAACGGCCAGCAGGGCGACCGCGCCGATCGCGGGCAGCGCTTCCAACGCCGGCTCGAACCCCGCCCGGATGAACCCGGCCTCGACCCGCTCGTGCTGCAGGGCGCGCGCCTTCGCCGCCATACGTTCGGTCTCCTCCGTCTCGCGGCCGAGCGTCTTCACGATCATCGCGCCGTCGATACTCTCGTGGGCGACGGCGGAGACCTCGCCGATCCGTTCCTGCGCGCGGCGCGCGGGACCCTCCATGCGGCGGGCGAAGCTGCGGTTCATGACCGCGAGGGTGGGGAACAGCAGGATGCCGATCACCGCCAGGAACGGATCCGTCGCGATCAGCGAGATCATGGCGAACAGGACGAGGAACACCACGCCGCAGGCGAACGGGATCGGGTGCAAGACGTCCACCGCCGCCTCCACGTCGGCCTCCATGTGCGCGATCAGCTCGCCGGTCGGGGTCTCCTTGTGGAACTGGAGGGAGAGGTCCCGGTAGCGGTCGGCGATCCGGGTTCGGAGGGTCGCCATGACGCGCGCGCCGGCAACCCCGCTGTAGTACCGGCGGACCATGATGCCGAGCGCGCGCGCCGTACCGGCGGTCATGACCGCGCCGATCGCGAGCCAGACCTTCGACGCGGGCACTCCGCCGGCGAACGCGGGTCGAAGGACGTCGTCCGTGGCGCGGCCCAACGCGACGGTCAGGCCGATCGAGGCCAATGCGAACACCAACGAACCGCCAACCGCGACCAGGAACGGCGCGGGGTGCGTCCGCACGTACGACACGACCAGGCGCAGGCCGCGCAGGAACAGACCGCGTTCGGCCATCTCCGGGGTCTCGACGTAAGCCTGCAGGGGTCCCTCCTCCGCTCCGACCAGGCATCCTACGAGCCGCGATGCCCCGACTCGGGTTGAGGGACGCGGCCCATGCTGGAATGATGCGACCCATGACCCAGCACCGGCCGTGGTTCAACAAGTGGCCCGCCGACGTGCCGCGAACCCTCGAACCGATCCCGGAGATGTCGCTGTTCAGTCTGCTCCAGGACGCCGCCGCTGGATTCCCCGACCGTCCGGCGACGGCGTTCTTCGGGGCCCGCCTCACGTATCGCGAGCTGCTCGATCACGTCGGACGCTTCTCGGCGGTCCTCGCCGGCCTGGGCGTGGACAAGGGGGACCGCGTCGGGCTCCTCCTGCCGAACTGCCCGCAGTACCTCATCGCCTGGTACGCGTGTCAGCGGATCGGGGCGATCGCGGTCGGCAACAACCCGCTGTACACACAACGCGAGCTCGAGCACCAGCTGAACGATGCTGGCATCGACGTGATGGTCGTGCTCGAGAACGTGTACGAGAACTTCGGGAAGGTTCGCGATGCCGCTGGGATCCGCGAGGTCGTCGCGACCAAGCTCACCGACTACATGAAGTTCCCGCTCAACCTGCTGGCGCCGATCAAGCTCCGCAAGGACGCGAAGAAAGAGGGGCACCCATGGCCGCCGATCCCCTCCGGCCATCGCGTGCGGTGGTGGAAGGACTCGATGAAGGCGACCGGGCCGCTGCCCCCGGTCGCCACGGTCGATCCGCGATCCGACCCGGCGGCGTTGATCTACACGGGCGGAACCACCGGGCTGTCGAAAGGTGCCACCCTGTCGCACTTCAACCTGGTGTCGAACGCGATGCAGGCGGTCGGGTGCATCTCGGACCTCCGTCCCGGCGAGGACTGCATCATGTGCGTCCTGCCGTTCTTCCACTCGTTCGGCACGGTCGCGATGAACGTAGGCATCCTGCGCGCCGCGAAGATCGCGATGCTGCCGCGGTTCGAGCTGAAGCAGTGCTTGAAGGAGATCCAGCGGGAGAAACCGACGTTCTTCCCAGGGGTGCCGCGGCTGTACCTCGCCCTGAACGAATCCGAGGAGGCCCGCAAGTACGACCTGGGCTCGATCAAGGCGTGCATCTCGGGTGCCGCGCCGTTGCCGCTGTCGGTTGCCGAGAAGTTCGAGCGGCTCACGGGGGGCGGGCTGGTCGAGGGGTACGGGCTCACCGAGTGCTCTCCGATGACGCACGTGAACCCGCTGAAGGGCGAACGCCGGAAGGGCTCGATCGGGCTCCCCGCTCCGGACACGGAGTGCAAGATCGTCGACATCGACAACCCGGACCGTGAGATGGCGGCGGGTGAGCGCGGCGAGCTCTGCATCCGCGGTCCTCAGGTCATGCTGGGCTACTGGAACAAGCCCGAGGCCACGGCCGAGATGATCCGCAACGGCTGGCTCCACTCCGGCGATATCGCGGTGATGGACGAGGACGGCTACTTCTTCGTCGTCGATCGGATCAAGGACATGATCCTCGTGAGTGGGTTCAACGTGTACCCCACCGAGGTTGAGGACGTGCTGTTCCGCCACCCGAAGATCTTGAAATGCGCCGTGATCGGCGTGCCCGACGACGAGAGCGGCGAACGGGTCAAGGCGTTCGTCGTGTTGAAGCCCGGCGAGGATGCCACCGCCCAGGAGATCGCCGCGTGGTGTCGCGACCCCGCGCAGGGGCTTGCGGGCTATCGCGTTCCGCGTGAGATCGAGTTCCGGGACTCGCTCCCGGAGACGTTGATCGGGAAGGTCCTACGCCGCGTGCTGCAAGAAGAGGAGCGGGCGAAAGCGGCGGCGCCGGGGGCCAACCCACCCGTGTTGTGAACCCTATCTCCTGGCCGATCGACGACCGGGCCGTCGTTCGCACCCTCACGCTCGACGACGCTGACGTCGTCTATCGCGCCGTCGACGAGAACCGCGACAGGCTGCGCCCATACATGCCGTGGGAGGAGACGACTCGTTCGCCCGACGACGTCCGTGCGTTCATCGAGCGATCGCTCGCGTCACCGACCGACCAGGAGGGCAACGGGATCTGGGTGGGGGAGGAGTACGCCGGAAGCGTCGGACTCCGCGTGAACGAGGTGATGAATTCGGGCGAGATCGGCTATTGGATCACGCGGGCGTTCGAGGGCCGAGGGCTCGTCACCCGAGCATGCCGACTCTTCGTCGACCACGGTTTCCGGGACCGGAGGCTCCACCGGATCGAGATCCAGGCGGCGGCGGTCAACATGCGCAGCCGTGCGGTGGCGGAACGGCTGGGGTTCACACATGAGGCGAACATGCGGGAGGGGTACCGAACACCGGACGGCACCTATGCCGACCAGATGATCTACGGTCTGCTCGAGCACGAATGGCCGCCCGCGACGTGAGCTTCAAGGACGTGGTCTTCGACCGACGTATCGGCGCCGGTGCGCCACGTATGCGAACGGCCCCGCGAGCAAGGGGAGCCAGTAAGAGACCAAGCGGTAGGCGAGCGTCGCGAGCACCGCGTCGGCGGCCGAGACGCCCGCGAGCGTGAGCGTCGCGGTCAGCCCCGCCTCGACGAACCCGAGGCCGCCGGGCGTGATCGGGATCATGCCGAGGACGGCGGCGGTGACGAAGGCCAGCAGAACGAGGGCGGGGCGTGGCCGGGCGCCCACCGCCGCCACCGCGGCGAGTAGCGCCAGGTAGTCCAAGAGCCAGTTGCCCCACGCGGTGATCAACGCGAGCCACCATCGCGAGCCCAGCGTGCCTCGGATCTCGTTCCGCTCGCGCAGGAGCTTCTCGGGGACGCCGGTCTTCGGCGGACGGCCTCGCCGCACCCGGTTCTGGAACCGCTGAAGGGTGTTCCCCACCCACAGGAGCGGCCCGTCGGCCGAGAGCAGGACGGCCCCGGCAACGACGGCCAGGACGAACAATGCCGCTCCGAGCCATGCCGACTGGACGAGCCCCGGTGGCGCCGGAGCGCCGATCGCGATGGCGGGGAGCGCGATCACCGGCAACGCGAAGAGCGTTGCCGAGCTGATGAGTGTCGTCGCGGTCAGACCGGTTCCGATCGTGGTCGGGTCCAACCCCGACAGGACGAGCAAGCGGTATTGGATCGCGGCACCGGCCGCCGCTCCGCCGGGCACGATCCTGCTGAACGCGTTCCCCGCGATCTGCGCCGTGGCGATCGCGAACCATCG
This sequence comes from uncultured Actinomycetes bacterium, assembly GCA_964509215.1. GTDB lineage: Bacteria > Actinomycetota > UBA4738 > UBA4738 > HRBIN12 > JBBQVZ01. The sequence goes on from CAZDXK010000069.1 coordinate 5,111, forward strand.
CCCGGTGCGGAGCGCCAACCGCTGGAGCGCCCACGCGCAGGCGAAGCTCGCGACCTCGGCCCCGAACATCACCACGAACCAGGCAGGCTCGATCTTCAGGAGGTCGGGCCATGCGGATAGCACCTTCAGGAGCGACGGCCACAGCACGTACAGCGCGATGAGCGTGAGCAGCAGGAAGATCGAACGAACGATGATGCGCCGCCGGAACGACGTGTCGGCTCGCGTACTGGCCGGCCCCGAGCTCGAGGGCGATGGCTGAACGACCGGTTCCATCCCCTGAGCGTATCCCGCGGATATGGACCCCTACGTTCGGATGACGCGAGCCGTGGGCGCTTCTAGCTGTGCCGTCGCCAGCGCGAGCGCCACAACGGCTCCCACGACGAGCGTCGCGGGTGGTCCGATCCGCGCCGACGCGGCCAGGGTCGGCAGATCCTCCAAGGTCCCCACGACCGTGCGCTGCTCCGGGGTTCCCGCCCACTGGACGATCGCCGCGGGCTCGGTGATGGCCCGCCCCGCCGCGATCAGCTCGGCGCACGTCTCGGCGAGCTTGCCGGCGGCCATCAGCACGACGAGCGTGTCGGTGGAGGTTGCAACTCGGGCCAGGTCGACCTCGTCGCCGTGCGCGGTGCTGGCGGTGACGACGGCGAAGCTCTGCGCCACACCTCGATGGGTGACGGGTATCCCTGCGAGCGCCGGCGCCGCGATGGCACTCGTGATGCCGGGCACGACCTCGAACTGGACACCGGCGCGCGCGCACGCGAGCGCCTCTTCCCCGCCCCGGCCGAACACGAACGGATCGCCGCCCTTGAGGCGCACGACCGTCTCGTCACGCGATGCGCGTTCCACCAGTAGGGCGTCGATCTCGGACTGCCCCATCGCCGAGCGGCCGGGCTCCTTTCCGGCGTAGATGCGCTCGGCCGTCGAGGGCGCCAGGTCCAGCAGCGCCGGAGACGCCAACCGGTCGTAGACGACGACGTCGGCGAGGCCGAGCACCTCGGCGCCGCGAACCGTGATCAACTTCGGGTCACCTGGCCCTGCCCCGACCAGGTACACCAGGCCCGTGCCGTAGGGCCCATCTTCGAGCAGCCGCCGCGTGAGCCGATCCCGGAGGTCGTTGCCACGGCCCTCGCGAACGAGCGCGCAGGCCTCAGCCGTGTCGAGGGCCGCGGCCCATCGGGACGCGCGGTCGGCGATGTCGGGGAGCAACGGCAGGGTGGACTCGCGCACGTCGCGCAGCACGGAAAGCACCTCGGCCCATTCCTCGCCGAACGTCGCCAAGAGTTGCAGCCGCAGCTTCTTCGCCAGCGTGGGTGACGCGCCTCCGGTCGAGATCGCCAACGCCAGCTCTCCGCGGCGAACGATCGACGGCGCCGCCCAGTCACAGTTCGGGATGTCATCCATGACGTTCACCAGCACGCCGCGATCGCGCGCTTCGCGCGCGATCGCGGACCGCTCCGCGGGATCGTCGGACGACGCCACACATACGAACGCGCCGTCCAGGTCGTCGGCGCGCCACGACCGGCGCTCGATCGTCACACGATCGTCTAGGGCCGCCAGTGACTCGAGGCGTGAGGCGGGACGTTCCGCGACGACCGTCACCTCGCCGATATTCGCCGCGAGCAGTCCCTCGACCTTGCCCTCGCGGATCGCCTGCTCGCCGATGACGACCGCCCGCCGCTGCACGAGCTCCAGGAACACCGGGTAGCCGAACGGCATCCCTACGACACCGCCTCGGTAGTCTGAGACGAACTAGCGTCGGGGCGCTCCCGGTCTGACCTCGAGCCGAGCAGACCCACGGAGCAGTGGAGGCCACACTCCTTGTCGGTCTCCTCCTCCCACCACCAACGGCCGGCGCGCTCGGACTGACCGGGGAGCACGGGGCGCGTGCACGGCGCGCATCCGATCGACGTGTACCTGTGGTCGAACAGCTCGTGGTACGGGACCTCGTTCTTGCGAACGTAGTCCCA
>CAZDXK010000070.1:0-7059 GCA_964509215.1 uncultured Actinomycetes bacterium
GGGTAGTCGGTGCCGAGGAGCACGTGGTCGGCGCCCCACCGCTTCACCAGCGTCGAGATCATCTCGGGATCGAACACCATCGTGTCGAAGTACATCTGGGCAAGGTAGGAGCTGGGTTCCCGGGTGATGTGCTCGCGGCAATCGTCCCGGGCCTCGTACGCGTGGTCGAAGCGCGCCGGGTAGAACGGCAGATACCCTCCGCCGTGCATCACGCATACCTTCAGATCGGGGAAGCGCTCCATCACGCCGCCGAAAATCATCCGCGCGATGAAGACGGTCGAGTCCATCGGCATGCCGAGCGTGTTGATCAGGTAGTAGTCCGCGAGCCGCTGTCCCTGCGTGAAGCCGTTCGGGTGAACGACGAGGAGCAGGTCGTGCTCGACGACCTGCTCGAAGAAGGGAACGAACCGAGGGTCGTCGAAGTCGACCCCGTTAACGTTCGTGCAGATCTCAAGCCCGTGGAAGCGGAGCTCGTCCACGACGCGGTCCAGCTCGGTCAGAGCGAGGTCGACGTCCTGTAGGGGTAGCGTCCCGAGGCCAACGAAGCGATCCGGATGGTCCTGCACGATCTCGAACAACCGGTCGTTCACCATCCCGGACAACTTGGCGCCGACCTCCGGCTCGGCCCAGTAGAAGTATTGGGGCGGCACGACCGAGATCGCCTGGACGTCCACCCCCATCCGATCCATGTCGCGTAGCCGCTGCTCCGGCTGCGTGAGGTTCGGCACGATCTCCGCGAAGTGCTTGCGGTTGTAGGCCTCGCTGACGGGACCCGAGAAGCCGATGAACGGGTCCTTCTCGGGGGTGAAAAGCGGGGCGGCGATCTCCTCAGCCTCGGGCGTCATCACGTGGGTGTGGATGTCGATCACCACGCCGCCGTTGCTAGGGTCCGCCATCCATCCTCCCTGGTCGCCGGCCGCCCCGAGGAGCGGGGGGCGTCCGTCTATGTATCGCACATTATGTACAACTTAGCGGGGCTCGGCGCCGGCGTCACGGCGGAAAGTTGCCATCCTTGGGCTCGAAGAGCCCGAACGCGATCTCGGGGTCCCCCGGCCGGAACGTCCCGGTGACCTGGGCCCGCTCCCCCACCTCCCGCGTCCGGGCAGTCGCCGCCCGCCCCAGGACGAGCTGCCCAGGCTCCCACGCAGCGAGGGCCGGCGCCACGGTACCGCCCGCCTCATCGATCGCGTCGGCCAGTGTACGAGCGTCGGCGGCGACCTTAGCAGTACCGGCGGCGATGTGAGGCCGCAGCGCGAACGCGGCGTCGCCGACGAGACACACATGCCCCCGCACCATCGCGGGCACCTCCAGATCCACGATCACCTGGACGAACGGCGTGGGCGTCGCGCGGACGAGGTCGGTGAAGGCCGGCGGGAGGTCGCCCCCGGCCGCGCGGAGCTCCTCGAGGTGCGCCTCACGGACCGCGCCGGGGGGTAGCGACAGGTCGTGGCGATGCCCCGACCTGTCGGTGAGGAGCGCCTCCAACGCAGGTCCGTCCGGCAGGTTCCGGTACCAGACCCAGTTCATCGACCGGCTGGCACCCTCGGTCGCGGGGATCTCGTATGAGAGCACGTGCATCCGCTCGCCGACGTGGTAGGTGAGCACGTCCCGGAGGCTCTCCGCGACTCGGGGGGGAAGCTCGTCCTCGGGCAGGGTGCCACGCCAGCCCACGTACCCCGCGTACGCCGGCCGGAGCTCCGGGAACAGCAGGCCACGGACCGTCGAGCGGATCCCGTCGGCCCCGACGAGCAGGTCGAACGGCTCGGCGCCGCCGTCGGCGAACCGCGCCATCACGTCGTCGTCGGCGTCGTCGAAGCCGACCAGGTCCCTGCCCAGGTGATACCGATCCTTTTCGAAGACGTCGACGAGCGCCGCGTAGAGCGTGGCGTAGGACGTGAACCGGTAGATGATCGGCTCCTCGAGCAGCACATCGCCCTCGCGGGTCAGGTACCGCAACACGCGAGCCGACGAGCTCACCCCTCCGAGGTCCAGCAGCCCGTGCTCCTCGAAATAGCGGGTCGTCACCGGGTGGAGAACGATCCCCGCGCCGCGTCCCTCGAGCGGAACGGGCGAGCGCTCGAAGATCTGGACGTCGCAGCCCACATCCCGGAGCTGGAGCGCGGTGATCAGTCCGCCGAGCGAGCCTCCGACGACGGCGACGCGCGGCCCCTCCGACGGCACGGGCGTCAGTGCTTCAGCTCGACGGTCACGAAGCGAAGCGTCGAGTCACCGACGTTCTCGAGGTCGTGCACGAGCGGGTCCTCGGCGGAGTTCACCAGGTACCGCGTGTCGCCCAGGGCGTAGTCGCTTACGACGTAGGTGCCGTCGACGAACCGTTGCAGGCCACGGCCGGGCTCGACGACCGTCCAGAAGTACGTGCGGTCGTGCACGTGGAACGGACCGCGCTCGCCCGGCTCCAGCCGGATCTCGAAGACGCGTACGTGGTCGTTCTCGAACCAGAGCGAGGTGCCGATCTCGCGGTTGGTGTCGACCGCCGCGAGCTCCTCCGAGAAATCAGCCACGTCGAACGTCCCTCGTTCCCCCCCTTGCGCGGTGGCGCCCGGCATCAGGTCTCCTCCCGGTCGACGTGTTCGTACATAAAATACAAGCAAGAGTCCGGCAGGCGTCTGGGGAGGGATCGATCGGTGGAGGCAGACCTCGCGATCGTGGGCGGCACGCGCGGTCCTCGGACCCCTCGCCGAACGTCATCCCCGCCTCGAGCGGGAGGGGATCAAGAATCTGATCGCGTCGAGACAGAGTCTTCGCGATTCGTCGACACCGCATACCGACATGTACGTCGCCGGCGGGCCGGCTTCGGCCAAGGCGAACGACGAACACCAGTTGATCCTGGACGCCTGCATCCGCGGCGACCGCAAGACTGCCGAGGCGGCGATTCGCGAGCGCCTACGATCCGCGTCAAGCGATCTCGCTGGATTCCTGGGCGGGGAAGGCGACACGGCCTAGCGACGACGGGCATGCGACGCCGAACGGCTGCTGCTAGGAACGATCGGTGAACGCTTCGGGGTTGACCGCGTAGACCGGAACCTCGCCGTCCAACGCTGCCACCACTTGCTCGGCCGCCTTGCGTTGTTGCTCGACCGTCGCTTCCTCGCTGTAGAACGCGGCGTGTGGGGTCACGATGACGTCGGGGTGCCGAAGAAGGAGGTCGTCGGCCTCCGGAGGCTCGGTCTCCAGCACGTCGAGGGCGACACCGCCCAGGTGACCGGTGCCGAGGGTGTCACGTAGGGCGGCCAGATCGATCAGCGGCCCCCGTGACGTGTTGACGAGGAACGCGCCCGGCTTCATCTTCCCGAGCTCGGCCGATCCGATGAGGTGCCGGGTCTCCGGTGTGAGCGGCGCGTGCACCGAGACGACGTCGCCCGTCGTGAGAACGGTATCCAGATCACCGGCCTGCACGCCGGCGGAAGCCATCGCGTCTTCGGGCACGAACGGATCGAACGCCACGATCCGGAACCCGATCGGCGCCGCCTTTTCCGCAAGCCGGCGAGCGATCCGACCGAACCCCACGAGCCCGAGCGTCCGTCCGCGGAGCCGGTGGATCGGACGGGCGGGGGCGAGATCCCACCCTCCCGCTCGAACGCTGCGATCGAGGATCGCCACGCGACGGACGAGGGACAGGATCAACGCGAGGGCGTGGTCCGACACCTCGTCGATGCAATAGTCGGGGACGTTGGTGACGAGGATCCCCCGCGCCGTCGCCTCCGGGATGTCGATCGTGTCGAGGCCGATCCCGTACCGCGCGATGATGCGGCATCGGGCGAGCGACCTGATCACTTCACCCGGGATCGGCGCGTAGCAGTTGAGGATGGCGTCGGCGTCGGCCACCGCGGCGGCAACCTCGGCCGGGGTTCGCACTCCTCCCCCATCGCGGAGCTCGTGACCGGCCGCGGAGAGGATCTCCAACTCGGCGTCGAGATGCGGAAACACATGATCGGTCACGACCACGAGACCCATGGTCGATCACTCCCTTTCCGGCGCAGCCGACATCGCGTCCCCAACCGGAGTGCCCACGGATCGCCGCGCGGGATCGATCCGAAGCAGCCTCCCGGCGTTCCCACCGAGCACGCAGGATCGCTCATCGTCACTCAGGCCGTCCACGCTCATCACGAGTCCGAGCGGATCGTCCTCGCCCATGTCGTAGGGGTAGTCCGTGCCCAACAGCACGTGATCGGCTCCGTATCGAGAGATCAGCCAACCGAGGTCCGCCGGATCGAAGACCATGGTGTCGAAATGGAGCCGGCGAAGCCGTCATCACGTGACAGTGAATGTCGATCGTGACCGCACCCGCCGGCCTTCCGCTCGTCATCCCAGTCTCCGTTCGATCGAGTTCTCGCCGTCCGTGTGCGCCATCTCTCGCGTTCCAGTTCCCGGATCCAGGACGGACACGGTTCCGGCGTGGCCGTTCACGGCCACGATCCGGTCGCGGGCCTCTTCGACCTCGACACCGAGGACCGCGGGCACCCCCAGCGACCGGGCGACCTCGAAGAGGTGAGCCCCCTCGCTCCCGATGTTCACGACCAGTCCGGCGGCGCCCCAGATCATCGACGCGAGCTGTGGCACGGCGGCGGACGCGACGAGCACCCGGCGGGGCGGCGGGCTCAACCACGTGCGGTCATCGAGACGGAACGCCCGGCCGGCTCCGATCCCGGGGGCAGCCGCCCTGCCCCGGATCATCCGGCCACGATCCTCGGCGACGGCGAACACGAATGGCTCCCATCGATCGGGAACCGTCCTGCCCGGCACGCGACCCAGCGCGGCGCGTTCGAGGTCGCGCGGCGAGAGCCACCACACGTGGCCGGATCCCGGGAGCGACCCCGACGCCACGAGCGCCCGCCCGATCCCCCGGATCAAGCCGAGGAGCCGGCCGGCCCGTGCCGCATCCGGGACGACCAACGCATCGAGCCGAGCGAAACCGTCCTGTGGTGTCGGTCCCAGGATCGACCGGACGCAGTCGCGGGCTCGGCTCGCGGCCTCATCCACCGGAAGCTCCCACACGGCCGCCGTCAATCGCACGGCGAGCGTCTCCGCATCGGCGACCGCGCTCGGCAGATCCCCTATCGCGACCGGTTCGGCCTCCGGCAGATCGTCGAGGGCGAGCGCCCATGGCAGGACCCACGCGTCGCCGAGCGGCCCGGGGGATCCGGCCGCGATCGACGCGACGCGCTCGGCCACAGGCGGAAAGATCCGATCTGAAGGCGAGCGATGCATGAGCGGGGGCGCGGCGGGCGCCGCCCGACGCGCCTGGAGGAGCGTGACGGTTCCATCGCGCACACCCCACTCGATCGCGTCGTTCCGGGTCGCGGCGTGGACCTCACGGACGAGCGAGGCGACGGAACGAGCCACGTCGGCACCCAGCCCCGCCAGGTCCGCGTCCCCGTGGAGGCCACCCGCCGGATCGACGTGCGCGGCCGTTCCGTCCCTGCGTCCACCTACCAGATCAGCCGGTGCCCCGTGGATCGCCGAGATATCCACGGCCCCTCTGGCGTCGAGCGTCGCCACGCCTCCCCCGTCGAACGCGATCCAGGGCTGGATCACGACGGCGATGGAACGGTCGATCGCGGCGATGTCGAGGAGCTCGGCGCGGGAACGGGCGTCGCGGGTGAACGCCGAGGCCCAACACCCACGGACGGCGGCGTCGACCTCATCCGCATGCACGTCCAGATAGGTGGCGAACGCTCCGGACCACCGAGGATCGGTCTCGAGGGGGGAAGATGATCGCACGATGACCGTTCCGCCGAGCGTTCGGATAGCCGCTGCGAGATCGTGCTGAAGTCCCGGCCGCAGCTCGAGCGTCGACACGGCCAGGACCGCAGCCGCGGCGGATCCCCCGCGTTCGGCTCTCACCGCCGCCCGGATGGCCGCGGCGGACTCCCCTAGCGGGAGCACCCACCCGGGGAGCGCGGGCATCCCCGCCGCGGCCGCACGTGCGAGCTCCGCCGCCTTGTGACCCGCGACCGCCGAATCGCGGGCGCGAGCGTCGCCGAGCGATATGAGATGTTCCACCCGTCAGTCGACCACCGTGATCTCGTCGAGCGGGAACGTCGTGAGGAGCTCGTGACCCGTGTCGGTCACCACCAACATCTCCTCCAGGCGCACCCCGAAGTCGTGCACCTTCCCGTGCTGGGTCTCCAACGCGAAGACCATGCCGGGCTTGATCTCGACGGGATGGTCGAGCGACCAGATCCGCGAGATCACGGGTTGGTCGTACTGCGCCAAGCCCAGGCCGTGACCCCAGAGGTTAGCGGCCGCCTGGTCCTCGTCCTCGTAGCCCCAGATCTCCATCGCCGACGGCCATTTCGACGCGATATCGGCGGTCGTGACGCCGGGCCTCACCGCGTCGATCGAGTCGCGGAGCCACGTGAGCGCCAGGTCGTAGTACTCCTTCATCTCGGCGGTGGGCTTGCCACCCACGCAGTAGGTCCGGTAAACGCAGGACTTGAAGCCGTTCCACGTGAGGGCCGCGACGTCGATGATCACCAGCTCGCCGGGGCGGATGATCCGGTCGGAGAAGTTCCGCCAGTTGGGCCAGGCATTCGGGCCCGACGAGACGATCACGTCCTCCACGTCCTCTACGCCGGGGAAGCTGTAGAGGTACTCGAAGCCGAACGCCGCGACCTGGTTCTCGGTGAGCCCGGGCTTCAGGAACTTCGACATCTCGTAGTGGAACGCGTCGCAGATCGAGGCGACGATCCGCAGGCCGTTCTGCTCGTCCGGGCTCTTCACCGCCCGAGCCTCCATCATCGGCGTCATGCCGTCGGTCCAGTCGAGCCCGGCCTGCTCGAACGCCCGAATCATGTTGATGTCGATGAAGTCCACGCCGAGCGGCTTGTCCTTCACACCGGCGTCCTGCAGGTCGCGAACGATCGCGTTCGTGAACTTCTCGACCTGCATCGCCGACGCGCCCCCGGCCGCGCCCTTGATCCAGGAGAACGAGTGGCGCACGTTCTCCGCGGGGATCCACGGCGAGTTCTTCTTGATGTGGATCCCGATGTCGCCCTGCTCGTACAGGATCGGCTCCTGCCCCTCGATCAGGATCGC
>CAZDXK010000071.1:0-7047 GCA_964509215.1 uncultured Actinomycetes bacterium
GCTTGGAGGTGTTGTCGATCATCAAGCGGCGCGACTCGCTCGGCCTGCTCGCCCACGGGGACGAGGAGGAGCACTTCACGCGCACGCGGTCGGAGGTCGAGTCCGGCATCGCGATCGCGCTCGGCGGACTGGTGGCCGAGGAGCTTTGTCTCGGCGAAAGTGGCACCGGCCCGGCGTCCGACCTCGCATATGCGACCGGCCTGGCGGCGCAGATGGTCGGCTCGTTCGGCATGGCCGGCTCGCTGATCAGCTACGAGGCGATCTCCCAGGGCGCCGTCAGCCAGACGAACCTGGTCGCCAAGGTCCTCGGCGACGGCGACGGGAAACAACGCGTGGAGGACATCCTGGAGGCCCAGCGGGCGCGCGTCCGCGAGGTGCTCGAGGAGAACCGCGATGTCCACGCCGCGCTCCGCGACGCACTGATCGAACGGGACGAGCTCGTCCGCCACGAGATCGCCGACGTCGTCGAGAAAGCGCTCGCCAACCGCAACTAGCCGCGACGGTAGACTCGAACCATGACGAGGTCGGTCATCGTCGCCGGCGCCCGAACCCCCATCGCGAAGTTCCGTGGCTCGCTCGGGGGCTTCCAGGCTGTAGATCTGGGCGCGATCGCCATCCGCGCGGCGCTCGAGCGTTCGGGGGTCGCTGCCGATCAGGTCGAGTACGTGATCATGGGCCACGTGATCCAGGCCGGTACCGGGCAGATCACGGCCCGTCAGGCCGCGGTCGGCGCGGGCATCCCCAAGGAGGTCCCTGCGATCACCGTGAACAAGGTCTGCCTCTCGGGGCTCTCCGCGATCGCGATGGCCGACCAGATGATCCGGGCGGGTGAGCTCGAGATCGCGGTGGCGGGCGGCATGGAATCCATGACGAACGCCCCGTACCTGATCCCGAAAGCGCGTGATGGCTCGCGTCTGGGCGACGCGCCGATGCTCGACGCGATGATCCACGACGGGCTGTGGTCGAGCTTCCACGACCACCACATGGGCGAGGGGACCGACATCGTCAGCCGGGAGCTCGGCATCGATCGCGCCGATCAGGACGTGTGGGCCGAGCGGTCGCATCGTCGCGCGTCCGAGGCATGGGACGCGGGCCGACTGGCCGAGGAGGTCGTGGCGGTCGAGGTGCTTCAGAGCAAAAGGGACCCCGTGGTCTTCGACCGCGACGAAGGGATCAGGCCCGACACCAGCCAACAGTCGTTGGCAGCGCTCGAACCGGCGTTCACGACCGGCGGCACGGTCACGGCCGGCAACGCATCGCAGATCTCCGACGGGGCGGCTGCCGTCGTCGTCACCAGCGAAGAGGCCGCCGAACGGCTGGGGCTGCGACCGATCGCGTCCATCGAGGCGTACGGCATGGCGGCCGGACGGTACTCGTCGCTGCAGACGGTGCCGGCCCTGGCGATCGAGTCGGCGTTGAAGCGTTCCGGGCTGGACGTCGGCGACCTCGGCCTCGTCGAGATCAACGAGGCGTTCGCCGCGGTGGCGATCCACGCGTCGCGGATGCTGGGGATCGGCGACGACATCGTCAACGTGAACGGGGGAGCGATCGCGCTCGGTCACCCGATCGGCGCGAGCGGCGCTCGCCTGGTGTTGACGCTGGCTATGGAGATGCGCCGTCGCGGCGTGGACGTCGGCGCGGCATCCCTGTGCGGGGGCGGAGGACAGGGCGACGCGATGATCATCCGGCGCATGTAGTCTGAAACAGACTAGCTATGGACGACCGACGCTATGAGCTGCCGGAGGAGCTGGAGGAGTTTCGACTCCTTGCTCGGCGGATCGCCGAGGAGAAGATCGCGCCTCGCGCTGCGGAGATCGACGAGACCGACGAGTGGCCCGAGGACGTGTACGAGGTCCTCGTCGACAACGATCTGATGGGCGTCGGCTACCCGGAGGCCGACGGCGGTTCCGGCGGCGGAGCGCTCGCGTTCGGCGTGTTCATCGAGGAGCTGTCCCGGGTGTCCGCCGGTGTGTCCCTCACGCCGATCGTCTCGAAGCTCGGCGTGATCCCGCTGATGTTGGCCGGCACCGATGAGCAACGACGATCGATGACGCAGGGCATCTGCCGCGGCGACATCCTGATGTCGTACGCCCTCACGGAGGCCGGCGCGGGCTCCGACGCGGCCGCCATGACCACGCGGTACGAGCGCCAAGGCGGCGAGTTCGTGCTGAACGGGACCAAGCGCTTCATCACGGGGGCCGGAGTATCGCACGCGTACGTCGTGTTCGCGACCCGTGATCCGGCACTCCGTGCGAAGGGCGTCTCGGCGTTCGTGGTGATGCGCGACGACCCCGGCATCTCGTTCGGCAAGCCGGAGAAGAAGATGGGCATAAAGGGCTCGCCCACGCGGGAGGTGATCCTCGACGCGTGCCGGATCCCGGCGGATCGGATGGTGGGCGAGGAGGGGGAGGGGTTCTCGATCGCGATGCGCACGCTGGACCATTCGCGTCCGGTGATCGCCGCGCAGGCCGTCGGGATCGCGCAGGGGGCGCTCGACCTGGCCCTCTCGTACGGCAGCGAGCGGAAGCAGTTCGGCGAACGGATCGTGGACTTCGAGGGCATCAGGTTCATGCTCGCGGACATGGCGATGAAGGTGGAGGCGTCCCGGATGCTCACGTATCGGGCGTTGGCGGCGTGCGATGCCGCCGATCCACGCATGCCGTTCCATTCGAGCGTCGCGAAGTGCTTCGCCTCGGACGCCGCCATGGCGGTCACGACGGACGCCGTGCAGATCCTGGGCGGGTACGGCTACGTCCGCGAGTACCCGGCAGAACGATTCATGCGCGACGCGAAGATCACCCAGATCTACGAGGGGACGAACCAGATCCAACGGCTGGTGATCTCGCGGGAGCTGCTGAAGGTGCTGGACTAGTACCTGGGGAGCGGGAGTTCAATCCTCGGCGTGCAGCCGATGCAGCTCCTGCACGAACAGCTGCTCCTCCGAACCGCTCCAGGCATCGGTGCTTTCCTGCTCGCCCGGCTCGGCGACCACGATCTGCAGCGTTCCCGGCGCGGCAGGCTCTGCCTCGACGATCGCATCCTCCGCAGGAGGCGCGGCGGCCACGCCGGTCGGCCCACCGTCCGGCAGGAACACGCGGAAGGCCGAGCCACCGCCGTCCCGGTTCTCGATCTTGGTCCATCCGCCCTGCATCTCGACGAACCGGGTGATGACCGGGCTGAGCGATCCGTCGGACGAGGGCTCCGGGTCCTCGACCGAGATCAACGCGCCGCCCTCCATGTGGGCCAAGCGGACCGTGATGGCCTTGCCCGTCGCGGTGCGGTCGCCGCAGAAGCGGAGCAGGCCGCCGAGCACCTGTTCGACGCGGAGCGCATCGACGCCGACGACCAACGGTTGGCTGTCGATGCGAACGTCGTGATCGGCGCCGATGCCGGACTCGTCGACGACGCGCTTCAGGAGCGCCTCGAGGTCGGTCCGCTTGATCGTGAGGTCGACGACGCCGTGCGCGAGCGCATCGGCCTCGGCCAGGTCCGCGACGGTGTGGTCCAACCGCCGTGCGGCGGCCGTGAGCTGCTTGATCAGCTGGGTCTGGTCCTTGGAGTCCTTCTTGTACTTCATGATCTGCGTGAGCCCCAAGATGTGCGAGAGCGACTTCTTCGCATCGAGCGCGAGCTCCTTGGTGAACGGGGTCGATGCCCGGCGGTCCTCCAACGGGACGTTCGGGATGGTCGCGTCGACCGTGGTGGTGCCCTCCGCGGCTGGACGCTCCGACTGGAGGTCGTGCAACGCCTTCTCCATCTGGAGGTGACGCAGCTCGGCCTCGACCTCTTCGAGCCGGACGACCGAGTCGGCGAACTGCCGCTCGGCGGAGTGCGCGCGCTCCTCGACCTCGATGAGCTTCTCGGTCTGGCTGGCCAGTCGTTCCTGGCTCGCGCGGAGGACCTCTTCGAGGTCGGGCTTCGCCGCGGTCGCCGCGATCTCTGCCGCGTGACGGGCCTTGGCCTCCTCGAAAGCCGTGGCCAGGCTCTCCTGCTCGGCGCGGACCCGTTCCAGCTCCTGCTCAGTGCTCGATGCGGCCTCGCGTGCAGCCTGCAACTGCTGCTCCACGTTGTCGGCCTTCGCGGACAGCTCCACGCCGCGCGCGAGCTCCGTCTGGACCTCTGCGCTGGCCGCAGCCAGCTCGCGCTCGAGCTCTTCGCGCTCACTCGCTGCCTTAAGCAGCTCGCTCTCGGCCGTTTCACGTCCACGCTGGATCTCCGCGAGCTCGTGCTGGAGCGTCTCGATCTCAGTGCGGGAGCGAACGAGCTCATCGTTCGCCTTGGCGACCTGTTCGTTGCGCGAGGACCCATCGTGGGTGGCGGCATCGATCTCGTCGTGGGCGGCCTGCAGCTCCGCCCGCAGCTGCTCGAGCTCCATGTTCGCGGTCTCGAGCTCGCCCTTCGTAGCGTGCGCCGTCCCTTCGACCTCGGCGACCCGGGCCGTCAGCTCCGCTTCACGCTGGCTGAGCCGCTGCTCGAGCAACGTGGCCTGTTCGGAGATCTGTTCCTGCAGCACGGCCTCGCGCTCGGCGAGGCGATGCTGAAGCTCCGCCTCACGCTCGGCGAGTTTGGTCTTCAGCTCTGTCTCACGCTCGGTTGCCGCTCGGCTCAGCTCTGCCACGGCCGATGCGGCCTCCGTGGTCAGCGCCTCTTCGCGCTCCGCGAGCTGACGCTTCACCTGTGCTTCGGTCTGCGCGAGCTGCGCCTGGAACTCCTCGCGAGCCGTTCGGACGCGCGTCTCCAGGTCGGCCTCGCGCTCGATCAGCTCGGCGCGGTGAGACGCCTTGAGGCTGTCGAGCTGGGCGCGAGCCGCGCGGAGCTCCTCGCCGAAGATGCTGGCCTTCTGCTCCTCGGTCCGCAGCGCTCGGAGCTCGTTTCGGACGTCGTCGAGCTCGGCCGTGGCGCGAGCGAGCTCGCTCTGCGAGGATTCGGCGGCCTCTCGGGCATGGAGCGCCTCGACGTGCGCGGCGTCGAGGTCCTCCTGGATCTCCGGTGCGCGAGCGGCCTGCGCCTTCAGCGCTTCCAGCTCGCGACGGGTCACGGACAGCTCGGTCTGCGCGCCTTCGAGTTCCGCCCGGAGCCCGATCGCTTCTTGTTCGACCTGGCGGGCCTTGCGGTCGAGCTCCGGGTCGCTTTTCGACTTCGCCTGCTCGGCGATGTGACGGGCGAGCTTGTCTCGTTCAGTGCTCATCGCCTTCAGATGGCCCTCGAGCAGGCGGGCCTGGTCTTCGGCCTTCAACAGCCGCGCCTCGAGCTCTGGGTCGAGCCCGCTCGCGGCCGGACGTTCCTGCAGGAGCCGCTGCGTGACGTGCAGCTCCTCGAGCGTCTTGCGGTACTGATCCTGGATGACGCTCAGCCGCTCCTCGGCGGCGGTGGCACGATCATCGGCCTTCCTGCGCGCATCGGCTTCCTCGCGGAGGCCCGGCGACGGCAGCTCGATCGGGCGAGGAGCCGGGCCGGTCGGCCCCGGTGCGACGCGACTCGCCGGTGGGACGAAGCTCGTGTGAGCGATAGACGAGGCGGACAGGCGCATCACCCGGTAGAGCACGACGAGCGCGATGATGAGCCCGATCGTCATGAGGATCGCGTTGTAGCGCCAGGGCCTGCCGGCGGCAACGATGGGGTCGTCGGGCCGCGCGAGTTGGATCGCGGCGTTGATGTCGCCATCCAGGCGGAGACGGAACGGGATCAAGACCGAGAACATCCCATCGCTCTGCTCGGTGGAGATGCTTCCTCGTTCGGTGGCGTCGCGGACGCTCGTCCGTGCCTCTTCGGGGCGCTGTCCGATGAGGGAGCTGTCCGTCGAGTACATGATCATGCCATCCGTCGACCAGATCGCGACATCGTCGAACGCGGTCGGGTCGAGGAGGACCGGCGTGATCTTGGCAGTGATCAGGTCGGTTCGCACATCGCTTGCCGCGGAGAACAGATCCTGCGGTGAAAGGACGACCGGGAGAGAGTCCTCGACGATCGTGCGAGCCTGGTCGACGACGGCGTCCTTCGCATCGCTGACCGCTCGGGAACCCATGTACATGGAGCCAACAGCGCCCACAGCCAAGAGCGCTGCCAAAGCGAGCAACAGCGTCCGGGCGATTCGGTAGATGCTTCTCTGGCCGGCCATCGATCCCCTTGTACGGATGGGCCCTCGGATGTTGTATCGGCCCACCTAGAGGCAACCCGTAGTCGGCCACGGGAGGGATATGGTCGAGATCAGGTAGGTCCTTCGTCGTACCCCGTCCCGGGTAGTTCGAGACCGAAGGTGGCGCGAAA
Organism: uncultured Actinomycetes bacterium; assembly: GCA_964509215.1. Taxonomy (GTDB): domain Bacteria; phylum Actinomycetota; class UBA4738; order UBA4738; family HRBIN12; genus JBBQVZ01. Next base: position 6,268 of record CAZDXK010000071.1, read on the forward strand.
CGCCGGCAGCGCGTCTATGCAGCGGGGCCGGCGCCGGATCGGACGATCGTGTCGCCGGTCACCACGTGCTTCTCCAGAACGATCAGGTCTTCGATCGCATCACGCATCTCGTCCACGTGGCTGACGAGTACGACCAGACGGCGTTCGTTCTCCGAGACCAACCGCCCGATCCCGTCCATCGCCCGGTCGAGGTGCTCGGGGTCGAGGCTGCCGAAGCCCTCGTCCAGGAAGAAGGAGTCGAGCCGGCCGCCCCCCCGCGCGACCATCTCGGCGAGCGCGAGGGCGAGCGCCAACGATGCGAGGAACGTCTCGCCCCCCGACAGCGAGTCCGCCTTGCGGACGGTTCCGGCCGCGTTCAGATCCTGGACGGCGAAGCTGCCGTCGTCGGCGAACCGATAGGCGCCGTCGGTCAGCTGCTCGAAGTGCTCGCTGCCGAGCTCCGCCAGCTCGGCGCGCTCCTCCTCGAGGAGGAACGCGAGGAAGCGAGAGGGCTTGAGGTCGTCGGCCAACCGTCGCGCCAGATCGCGGCGAGCCTCGGCCTCGACGACCCTTCCCTCCAGCTCGTTCGCGCGACCGATCTCCGTTTCCAACGCGGAGACCTCCGTGGCCGCCGCGCCGTGGCGGACCCCTGCTTGCGTCAGCTCGGCTCGGAAGTCGTCGCCGGGGGAGAGGCCGACGGAGGCGAGGAGCTCCGCAGACGCGGACGCCGCCGCTTCCACGCGAGCGGTCGCCGCCGACCGGCGCTCCTCCGCCTCGGCGTGGCGCGCCAGCACGGTCTCG
>CAZDXK010000072.1:0-6945 GCA_964509215.1 uncultured Actinomycetes bacterium
AAGATGCCGTGGGCGCTTCCTTCGGCGGGCGATCCATCGTCCTGAGGAGATCGAGCGTCCTTGCTTCGAATCATAGTCCCCGCCGGCGTACGACTTGGCCGGTGCGGTCGAGCTGCTGAGTGCATCTGAGCGCGCCAGCGCGGGCGGAAGACGAGAGGGCGGCCTGCGCCGTGATGACGGCCGAGCGGCGGGGTCTACACGCCGGGTCGGCTTCTGCACCCCTGTGGTCGGCCTTCGGATCAAGGTTCTACTCGTGCCAACTTGCGACTTCGCCTCTAGCATCGCCGGCATGACTCGGCCTCCAGACGGGATGCAGGGGGCGCGGTTCAAACCTCCTCTCGGCGATGCCTCCGGACTCGAGGGACGACCGGAGACTACGCGTCCCCGCGTCGGGGTCGTATTGGCGGCCGGCCTGTCGAGCCGGATGGCGGTGGCGACCGGCGGCGGCTCGAAGGCGCTCCTGCGCGTTGGCGGGCTCTCGCTCGTGGAACGCGCGATGCGGCGGCTGCTCGCGCTCGGGCTCGAGCGGGTCGTGGTCGTAGTGGGTCACCACGCGGGACCGGTCGCGGCCATCGTGAACCGGACGGCGCCAGGACGGATCCAGGCGGTGTTCGCAGAGCGATGGGCGGAGGGCAACGGCGTGTCGCTCGCGGCCGCGGCTCCGCTCTTGGAAGGCGAGGAGCTGTTCCTACTCGTGACCGCCGACCACGTGTTCAGCGACGGCGCCCTCGAGGCACTGCTCGACGCCGGGCGCCCGGCGGGACTCGTGGATCACGCCCCGAGTGCCGCGGCGTGGGCGGAGGGGACGCGCGTGCAGCTGGATGAGGACCGCGCCGTCGCGTTCGGTAAGGAGCTCGGCGACCCGTCGATCGATTGCGGGGCGTTCCTGTTGCCTACGGAGGTCTTCGCGGCGCAGACACGCGCTGGGGTGGCGGGCGATGCCACGCTCGCCGGCGCCGTGACGGTCCTCGCGGAGACATGCCCGCTGGAGGCGGTGCCGGTCGCGCCCCACGGCTGGTGGCTCGACGTCGACACGCCGAACGACCTCAGGAGCGCGCGGCGTGCGCTCCGTCGTTCACTCGTGAAGCGCGAGGACGGGCCGGTGTCGCGCTACCTGAATAGGCCGCTGTCGACCCGGCTCTCGATGCTCGTGGCGCCGCTGCGGCCGAACCCGGACCTCTTGTCGGCGATCGCGCTCGGCGTGGCGCTCGTGGCAGCGTGGCTTCTGGCGCTTGGGGAGGGAGTGGTCGGCGGGCTGCTCGTCTGGGCGGGGTCGGTCCTGGACGGGATGGACGGCGAGTCGGCGCGGCTGCAGGTCCGGGACTCCGCAGCGGGAGCGCTGCTCGATGGGGTACTCGACCGTGTGGCTGACACGGCCGTGCTCGTGGGTCTCGCGATGTGGGCGGTTCGAGACGGGATGTCGGTGGAGGTGACGGTGGGGCTGTGCGCGGCGGCCGTGGCGGCGTCGATCCTGTCGATGGCGTCGAAGGACCGGATCACTGCCCTCGGGCTGGCGCCTGCCCCGGAAGAAGCGCTTGGATGGCTCCTCGGAGGCCGAGACGGACGGCTGCTGCTCGTGACGATCGCGGCGTTGGTCGGTCGTCCGATGGCCGCGCTCGCCGTGGTCGCGGCAACGGCGGGCTTGACGCTGTTGCTCCGATTGGTGCTCGTGCGCTGGGGGGCGCGCCTTGAGCGGTGAATCGACTATGCCGTCCGGAGACATCGTTGACACGACGATCTTGAAGCGGATCGCTCTTGTGACGCATTCCTCGATAGAGCCCATCGACCGGACAAGCTACCCTCGCATGGCGGGAGCCGAGTTGACGAAGTGCGCCTCACTCGACGATCTTCCCTGGAACGCGCCCCTACGAAACAGCTGTCATCCGTGACGAGTGCATCAATCTTTTGCGTCGCGGTTCGCGTCTGACCCGTTGCCCGCCCATCGGCATTCCCCCCCGGGCACGGCAGGCTGACCGGGCGGTTAAGGCCTGATGCACGCGGTGTGTGTGACTGATTGCACCCCAGAGCGCCGCTTGGCAGAACGCTAGATCGCTCGCCATTCAGGTGAGAGCTCATAGGCGCCGCCCATGATGTAACGAACAGTCAAGGAATCGTTCGGGGTCAGGATCGCGATGTCTTGCACTCCCTGCCGGTAGTTGGAGAAGGTGTACGCGATGCGGGTGCCGTCGGGAGACCAGACGGGAGTCCACTCCACCGTTCGAGCGTGGGTGATGCGCTGAAGGCCGGTGCCGTCCGGGTGGATCGTGTAGAGGTCCCAGTTGCGGTGGCGGTTGCTGTAGAAGACGATCGTGGAACCGTCAGGTGACCAATCCCCAGCGAAGTCCTGCCTCTGGTTCCGGGTCAGACGGGTCTGGTCGGTGCCATCGGCATCCATGACGTATAGGTCCGAGTGGGGATTCCCGTGCGAGTAGAGGATCTGGCTGCCATCCGGTGACCAGGTTGGTTGAGCGTCGGGCCGACCGTCGTCCGTGAGCTGCGTCAGCCCAGACCCGTCGACGTTCACCACGTAGATTTCGGTCAGGCGGAAACGCGGACCGTCCCCGAACGCGATCCGCGTACCATCCGGCGACCACGACGGCCCGAACCCCTCTTTCCCAAGGGGCGCGAGGTTTGAGCCGTCCGCATCCATCACCCACAGGAAGCTGCGTACTCCCTTGAACCGCTGGAATAGGATCCTCGTGCCATCGGGCGACCAACTGGGTGCATAGTCATCGCCATCCGTGAGACGCGTGAGGTTCTCGCCTGATGGGTTCATCGTGAAGATCCCGCCATCGCGTCCCTCTCGCACGAACACGATCGGTCCTGGCTGGCTAGCTGTCGCGCTAGCTTCGTGACCGGCGGCTACGACGAGGGTGGCGAGTAAGCCGACGACCGCACGAGCGATCCTTCTCCGCGAAGACATCCACCGAAGGTGACCGTCCGAGTGCCGCTGAGGTTCCACCTTGGGTCCACGAAGCTTGGGCAACAGGCGATGCCGCCGAACTGGAGGGAGCTTGAACCGTCCGACGTCGACCGGGTTCTCGCCGTGATGGACAAGACTGGCTGGTGCCTTGCGTGGTGTCCGCGTTACGGACATCATCCCCGACTTCGATGGACGCGGAGGACGCCGACGCACGCGACCAGGTACTGCTCGCCTCCAAGGGAGCATGAGCCACGCTGGATCGAACGAGTACCCACTGCGCTTTGTGCACAACCGCTCTTGTCATCGATCCCCCTCCTGCCGTAGCCGACGGAAGTCGGTCCTCATCGGGGGGTTAGTTCGCCTGGCTCGGCTTCTGGCTCTTGAGCCGCTTACACCTCGAGGAGTCACAGGCCCGACGGTTTGAATTTGAGCGGTCTTGAACTGACGACAACCGGTGACGCGGCATCGGTGTCTAGAACTGATGGCAACCGGTGACGGCCGATATCGTTGTCTTGAAGCCGCCTTGGGCTCGGACCAATGCTCAAGGTCGCTCGCCGCCGCTCCGATATCACCGAGGCAGGTTCTCGAGGAAGGAACCCGCCGACCTGTTCCGATGATGAGCGGGAGCAACAGCTCCCACGAAGACAAGGAGTGTGCTCATGCCAAGGATCGTGCGCGGGCCGGCGCTCGCCCTGGCCCTGGTGCTCGCGTTGCCGCTCGGCGGTTCCCCTGCGGGCGCCGCGACCGCGACGCCCGAGGAGAAGGCGGCGGCCATCGTGAGACCCTCCGTCGTCTACATCGAGATGGAGTGGTCCGCCTGGGTGCGCGTCCCAAGGAGCTCGGATCTGTTCTTCGACGGCTACGTGAACCGTGGTCAGGCCTTCAACTGGGGCACGCGCTGCAGCGGCTTCGTCGTGAATCCCAACGGTTACATCGTGACCGCCGGCCACTGCGTTGACGAAGGCGAGCACGGAGCCAGGGGCATGGCGCTGGAGTTCGCGGTGCAGTGGCTGATTGACGACGGGTGGGCCAGGCAGCGGGACTTCAACTTCTGGCTGAACGAGGCGCACCTCAGCTGGGGAGTCGAGGGTGAGGAGCGGGGCACGCCTGCGGATCTCATCGTCCATGTGCAGCGTGGCGTGGCGGCCGGAGGCCTGAAGACGGGCGAGGCCTTCCCTGCCCGGGTGGTCGAGCACTCGACCATCGTGGACGGTGACGTCGCCTTGCTGAAGATCGAGGCGTCCGACCTGCCCTCCATCCAGATCGCCACCGATTCGGACATCGCGATCGGAACCAACGTTCTCTCCGTCGGCTACCCGGGATCGAGCGACGCCGTGACGGATGCGAGCTACGAGCCCACCTTCAAGGACGGGCAGATCAACTCGAAGAAGACGCGCGAGGGCGGGCTCCTGCCGGTCTACGAGATGAGCGCCGCGCTCTCCGGTGGGATGAGCGGCGGACCCACGGTCGACCTGTCGGCAAACGTCGTCGGCGTCAATAGCTTCAACATCGTGGGTGAGACGGAGGCCTTCAACTTCATCACGCCGTCCTCGCTCGTGACGGAGATGCTGGCCCGCAACGGCGTCGAGGCCCAGCTCGGGCCCATCGACGAAGCGTACCGGGCTGGGCTCACCGCGTACTTCTCGGGCGACTACCAGACCGCTGTGGACAAGTTCGCGGAGGTGCTGGGGTTGTCGCCGACGCACCAGCAGGCCCAGGAGTTCAAGGTCCTCGCGACCAAGGAGGCCGCGAACAACCCGCAGCCCGCCGCCGAGCCGAGCGGGTCCGGCGGCGGCTTCCCGCTCGTCCCGGTCGCGGCAGCGCTGGTGATACTCGTCGTGCTTGCGGGAGCCTTCATGGTCCGCAGCCGACGTCAGCCGGCCGTTGCCGCTGTCCCGGTCGTGCCGCAGCAGCCTGCTGGTTTCGCTGGAGGTGCCGCGCAGACACAGGAGCGTCCGACCCAGCAGTCCGAGAACGGGGCTGCCGCAGCTGCGGCCGCGCAGACGACCGGGCTCATGGTCGCGACCGAGCAGGGCGACGCCCACTTCTGCTCGAGCTGCGGGCACGCCGTTGCAGGCGGCGTGCAGTTCTGCTCCAACTGCGGGCACCGCATCGACGGCTAAGATCCGCGCGATCGAGGGCGCCGGGTCCCATGGACCCGGCGCCCTCGTCATGCTTGACAACCGATATCGGTCGGGACCTGAGACCAGGGTCGAGCCCCATCGCGAAAAATCGGACCGTACTCGGGGTGCAGAGGGACGCCGGCGTCTCGAGCTGACGACAACCGGTGACGGCCCGACCTCGGTGTCTTGAACTGATGACAAGCGGTGCTCAGCCCTGTACAGACCGCGTCTTCCGGCAAGAGAGCCAGGGCCATGCTTGCCCGGCCTCCCCAGCTACCTCAAGCGGTCACCCGGGCCCGACCTCCGGTGTCGAACCCGGGTGGTGACGTCCCTGCCTACCGCCGGCCCTTGTCTGTCCCTACTCCGGACAGCCGGGCGCAGGCAAAGGTTGGTCGATGCGAACCGCCTGGAGCGGGTCCGTCAGTGGGGCGAAGTAGGTGGCGAACAGGATGAGCTGCACGGTCCCAGGGTTGTGGGCGAGGTGGATGTCGTCGGGAGAGGTCGAGAACGCGCTCCCGGGTCCGTAGGTGATCCCCTCGGTGCACAGCTCGTCGTGGTACAGGGTGATCGACCCCTGGAAAACGACGTTGACGTTCTCGCCGGGGTGACTGTGCCAGCCGAACGAGGCCCCGGGCTCGGCCACGATCCGCTGGGTGATCACCTCGATCGCCCCCTTAGTGAACACCTTGACTTTCTGCCCGGGCGCGAAGCGCGTCTTGAGCCTCAGGTCCTCGCCGAGTACCCCGCGAGCGGTCTCGGCCGTGATCGTTCCGATGATCGGTGTTGCTAGCGCGTTCACTGCGAACACGGCGCTGACAACTACAGCTAGAAGCAGAATCCGTACCTTCATGGTCCCCTCCCGTCGCTGCCGACTCCAACATGGCGCTGCTCAGGACCCCGACGGGCGAGCCCGACCGTCGTCGCCTCGGAGCAGACGGATCGTGCTAGTCATCACCTACCTCTCTCCAGTCCTCGACCGTTGCCCTCCAGGTCGTCCCGGGCGTCCAACCTCTAGGACACGCAGAGCTTGCTGGCCCCGGCGAAACTGATCGCCTCGTTTCCAGCCGTCGTCTCTGGGTAGATGTGAACGCCCGGGCGGATGATCTAACTCCTAAGGGTTAGAGCCTGTCAATAGTCGTGAAACCAGAGGAGTCTGACGAGCCCGCCGCTCAAATCCGTGAACCCGGTGTTTGAGACTGATGACAACAGGAGCTCACGCCGTCCCACAAACTGGTTGTAGCGGTGTTGTGAACTGATGACAGCCGGGTGATCAGCGCCTGTTCATACCCGCAGCACCGGTGCCTGCGACTGATTGCTCCGCGGCGACCACCCGCGTTGCAAGGGCGAAGCGGGCCGATGACGCTTCCTTGTGTTCTCGCCGCTAAGTAGTCGGCAGCAGAGACTGATATCTGACCCATGACCGCGAACCGTCGGCTGCGATGCGCGGCGCGGGCCGCATGTGGTCTCGTGGTTCCCTATATCTCCGTAGATACTAGGCTTGCCGTCGGTGCCGGCGCCGGGGCCCACGCTGGCCGCTGCTCGGCACATGTGGCGACGTGCCCGGTGAGCGCTCGCGACTCTCGCGATGCGGACGAAGGCCGACAGGCGCCGGAATCCACAAGGAGCAAGAAGGTCATAAACGAACTCGCAAGCGTCCACGTCGTCCTGGGCACAGGTCCATTGGGCCTGGCGGTGGCCCGGCACCTGACAGCTCAAGGAAGGCGCGTGCGGGCCGTGAACCGAAGTGGAAAGGCCGACCTCCCGGCGAGTGTGGAAGTCGCAGCAGCGAACGTCGCAGCGGTCGCTGAGGCGAGGCTCGCGTGCGATGGTGCCGTCGTCGTGTACCACTGCGTTAGCCCGCCCTACGCGAAGTGGCCTGAGCTCCACCCTCCACTCATG
>CAZDXK010000073.1:0-6930 GCA_964509215.1 uncultured Actinomycetes bacterium
CCGAACGCCAGCGTGAAACCGCCGGCGATGGCGGCGGCGGCGTTGTCGGGATGACCTTCGATCTCGATCGCCAGGTCGAGCACATCCTCAGGCTCCAGCCCGAGGTCCAAGATCCGATCGGCCAGAGAGATCCCGGCGACGCAGGCCGCGGCCGACGATCCGAGCCCTCGCTCGAGCGGGATCCGGTTGACGCCATGGAGCGCGAGGCCGGGCAGGATGCCGCCTCCCACACGAGCCGCATGGAGCATCGCCATCGACACCATGTCGGTACCGTCGGAGGGAAGCTCGTCCGCGCCCTCGCCCTCCCAGACGACGCCGGGCTCGGCGTCGGTGTCGAGGCTGACCTCGTTCCAGAGGTTCAACGCCAAGCCGAAACAGTCGAACCCAGGACCGAGGTTGGCCGAGGTGGCTGGGACGCGTGCGGTGAGCTTCACGACGTCACAGTTCGAGCTCCGCGGCGACGGCTGCGGGGTCGGCGGACACGGTCACGGGCTGCGAAGCGCCGGCGATGGCCCACTCCGGGTCCTTCAACCCATGACCGGTCAGCACACAGACGACGACGGAGCCTCGCGCGAGCTTCCCATCGGCCTGCAGGTGGAGCAGTCCGGCGACGCTCGCGGCGCTCGCCGGCTCGGCGAACAGACCCTCGCGCGCGACGCGGCGATACGACGCCAGGATCTCGCGGTCGGTCACGGCGAGGATCTGGCCCTCGGACTCCGTTGCTGCGGCGACCGCCTTGTCCCAGGACGCGGGGTTCCCGATGCGGATAGCGGTCGCGATCGTCTGTGGATCCTTCACGGCCTCGCCGCGGACGATCGGCGCCGCCCCCTGCGCCTGGAACCCGAACAGCTGAGGTGGCTCGGCGATCAACCCGTCGCGCAGGTACTCCGAGTACCCCATCCAATGGCTGGAGATGTTGCCCGCGTTGCCGACCGGCACGCAGTGGACGTCCGGCGCGCGGCCGAGGAGATCGCAGATCTCGAACGCGGCCGTCTTCTGCCCCTCCAAGCGGAAGGGGTTGACGGAGTTGACCAACGTGACGGGATAACGCTCGGCAAGGCCTTTCGCGAGCTCGAGCGCCGCGTCGAAGTTGCCCTCGACCTCTAACACGCGGGCGCCGTGCACCAGCGTCTGCGCCATCTTGCCGAGGGCGATCTTGCCCTTCGGCACCAGCACCGCGCAGGTGATGCCCGCCTTCGCCGCGTACGCCGCGGCGCTTGCCGACGTATTGCCGGTCGACGCGCACACGACCGCCTTCGCCCCCACCTCGATCGCCTTGCTGATCGCGAGCGTCATCCCACGGTCCTTGAACGATCCCGTCGGGTTGGCGCCGTCGTACTTCAGCCAGACATCGCACCCGGTCTCTGCCGACAACGGATCGGACCGAACGAGCGGCGTGCCGCCCTCGCGCAGCGTGATCACGGGGGTCGCGTCGGAAACGGGCAGACGCGCGCGATACTCCTCGATGACACCCCGCCACTGATGTGCGCTAGTCTGAGACAGACCAGCGGGGCCGGGCATGCCACCGGGCGCGCTCACTCCTCTCCCTCCACCCGCAAGACGCTCGAGATCGCACGGACGACCGGGAGCTCGCGGAGCTGTTGAAGCGTCTTCTGGAACGCGCTCTCCTGCGTGCGGTGCGTGATGAACACCAGGGTGGCTTCGTCGCCGGAACCCTCCTGCCACACACGCTCGATCGACACCCCGTTGCGGCCGAAATGGTCGGCGATCTCGGCGAGCACCCCCGGTCCGTCTTCCACGTGGAGGTTCAGATAGAACTGACCATTCGAGTCGTCCATCGGCCGGATGCGTCGCTCGTAGAAGCAGGTGCAACCGACCCCGCGGGTGCCGGCCACTCGGTTGCGCGCCACCTCGGCCAGGTCGCCCACCACTGCGACGGCCGTGGGATCGCCGCCGGCGCCGCGCCCGTAGAACATGAGCTGCCCGATCTTCTCGCCCTCCACGAACACGGCGTTGAAGGCGTCCCGCACGGAGGCCAGGGGGTGCGACGAGGGCACCATGGCGGGGTGCACGCGCACGGAGACCTCGCCGTCGTCGAGCTCGGCGATCGCCAACAGCTTCACGGCATAGCCCAGCCGCGTCGCGTCGGCGATGTCCTGCGACTGGATCTTCGTGATGCCTTCGCGATAGACATCGCTCGCGACCACGCGTGTGTTGAACGCGATCGAAGCGAGGATCGCGCACTTGGCGGCCGCATCGGAACCATCGACATCGGCGGTTGGATCCGCCTCGGCGAAGCCGAGGCGTTGGGCCTCGGCGAGCGCGTCGTCGAACGCGGAGCCGTGCTCGGACATCTGCGTGAGTATGTAGTTGGTCGTGCCGTTGACGATGCCGAGTATCCGCGAGATGCGTTCTCCGGCAAGGGAACCCTTGAGCGGGGCGATCAACGGGACGCCGCCAGCCACGGAGGCCTCGAACGCGAGGTCCACACCGGCCGCGTCGGAGGCGTCGAACAGCTCCTTGCCGTTGGTGGCCAGCAGCTCCTTGCTGGCTGTGACGACCGACTTGCCGTTCTCGAACGCGCGCAGGATCAGCGAACGTGCCGGCTCGATCCCGCCGAACAGCTCGCACACGATGTCGATGTCGGGGTCATCGACGATGGAAACGCCGTCGGTCGTGAACACGTCCGGTCCGAGGGGAACCCGACGATCGCGCGAGAGATCGCGGACCGCCACGCGCGCGATCTCCAGGCGGCATCCCGTACGGAGGGCGATGTCGTCTCCATGGTCGTGAACCAGACGCGCGACGGCTGCGCCCACGTTGCCGCACCCCAGCATCCCGACGCGCATGACGTGCTCGGTCACCACGGCCAGCGACCCTCCTCGATCCATGCCGACATGAGGATCTCGTCCTCGTAGCCGGTGAACTTGCGGGAATGTCCCACGAGCCGTCCCTCCTCCACGAACCCGAACCGCCGGTAAAGCGCGATCGCCGCCCGGTTGTGGGGGTAGACCGACAGCATGATCTTCTCAACTTCGACGCTTCGAGCCCAACGGAACGCCTCGGCCATCAGGGCGCGGCCGATGCCGAGCCCGCGTCGATCGGCCGACACGGCGATGCCCAGCGTCGCGACGTGGCGAGTGACCGGATGGGGCTCCCGCTGGATGTACACGTGGCCAACGACGCGGCCTGCGTCGAGCGCCACCACCTGCGCCTCCCGGTCCGTCCAAGAGCGACGGAACCGCGAACGGTAGACGCGCGCCGGCGTCCCAACCTCCTCGCTGCGGACGTAGCCACCTTCCGCGACGATCGCCTTCCAGAACGACAGGAACGATCGGGCGTCTTCGGGCTGCGCGGGTCGGAACGTGATGCCGGAAGGCGGATCCTCGGCGAGGACAGCGCGCGGCGCCGGAGCCTCGAGGCGGTCGAGGTCACCGGACTCCTCGCGACGGATCCACACGGAGGTTTGACCCTCACGGACGGCGACGACGGCCGGACGACCGACGCGGTTGTAGGTGCTGGCGAGCGAGTAGGTGTACGCACCCGTCGCCGCGAACGCCAGCAGATCGCCGCGCTCAACGTCTGAGGGGAGGGTCACGCCGTCGGCGAGCACGTCGCCCGACTCGCAATGGCGGCCGACGATGGTCACGGGCCCGCTGATCGATCCGCCGGGGCGAGAGGCCAGCGCCACCGTGTACCGGGCGTCGTACAGCATCGGGCGGATGTTGTCCGACATGCCGCCGTCGACGGCTATCACGGTCCGACCGTCGCCGAGGGTCCGGCGATCGCCGACCCGGTACAGCGTGACCCCGGCGTTGCCTACGATGCTCCTGCCCGGCTCCGCCGCCAGCGTGGGCACATGGAGACCATGCTCCCCGCATAGGACGCTCAGGCGCAGCTCCGCCGCTGCCGCCGTCTCCGCTATCGAGGGCGTCGCCTCGTCCGTGTAGGTGATGGCGAAACCTCCGCCCATGTCGAGCACCTCAACCGCGATCCCGTACTGCTCGCGCAGCCTCGCTGTCAGCGCCACCAAGACGTCGATATCGCGAAGGAACGGCTCGGTGGTCAACACCTGGGAGCCGATGTGGGCGTGGAGGCCCAGGAAGCGGAGGTGTGGCAGCGAGGCCACGGCCGCGACCGTCTCGGGCACGGCGGCCGCCGGAACCCCGAACGCGGTCGACTCGTGGCCGGTCGCGATCGACTCATGGGTGTCCACACGCAGGCCCGGGTTCACCCGAAGCAGGAAGGGCTGCACCACGCCCGCCACACCGGCGAAGGCGTCGAGCCGCCGGAGCTCGTCCAAGCCATCGGCGATCACGAGCCCCACGCGGGCTCGAACGGCGAGGTCCAACTCGTCGTCGGACTTGTTGCGCCCGTGGAGGGCGATCCGGGCGGGCGGGATGCCGGCGCGTATGCACGCCTCGACCTCGCCCCCGCTCGCGGCGAGCAGGTCGAGTCCCTCGTCGACCGCCAGCCGGAGCATCGCGTGCGCCGTGAACGCCTTGGCGGCGTAGAACGTCTTCGGGAACGCCAGCCGCGCCGCTCGCAGCCGGGCGACAAGATCCTCGTGGTCGAACACCATCAACGGGGTAGCGAACCGCTCCACCAGAGCACCGGCGCGCAGCCCCGCGATCCACATACCGTCGACCGCGAACGACACGTTCGCCGGCCATGGGTCGGCGATGGGCGAGACCCGGCCTGCCGTTTCGACGGCCCCGAGCGGCGCCGCCCTTTCAGCCATCGACCCGATCCATGACCTCGGGCGCCGAGACGCCCACCAGCCCGAGCAGGTTCGCGATCACGTGCTTCGTCCCCGTGGCGAGCCAGAGTCGCGCCTGGGTCAGGGCCTCGTCCTCGGAAACCACGCGGCATTCGGTGTAGAAGCGATGGAACTTCGCCGCCAGGTCCTGCGAGGCGTGCGTGAGCCGGTGGGGCGCCCGTTGCTCCGCGGCGATCGCCAGCCTGCCCGGAACCTCGGCGAGCGCGCGCAATAGATCGAGCTCGCTGTCGTGGGTGAGGACGGACAGATCGACGTCGGCGATCGGTTTCATCGCGACGCCCTCGGACTCCGCCTTGCGCAGGATGCTCGCGATCCGGGCGTGCCCGTACTGGACGTAGTAGACCGGATTGTCCATGGTCTGCTGCTTCACGACCTCGATGTCGAAGTTCACCGCCGAGTCGTTCGAGAACTGCAGTAGCGTGAAACGGGCGGCGTCGGTGCCGACCTCGTCGATCAACGCATCCAGCGTGATGAACTCCCCGGCGCGCGTGCTCATCTTCACCGGTTCGCCGTCACGGAGGAACGCGACGAACTGGTAGAGCACGATCTCGACCGCGTCGGGGTCGAACCCCAGGGCCCGCGCGGCACCCTTCACGCGCGCGACGTCGCCGTGATGGTCCGCTCCCCAGACGTAGACGACGTGGTCGAAACCCCGTGCGAACTTGTCGATGACGTAGGCGCAGTCGGCCGCGAAGTACGTATGCACCCCGTTCGACTTGATCACCACGCGATCCTTGTCATCACCGAATCCCATCGAGCGGAACCACACTGCGCCGTCGGCCTCGTAGATGAAGCCGCCTGAACGGAGTCGCCGCAGCGCCTCGTCGATCTCCCCGGCCTCCGCCAACTCCCGCTCGGACCGGTAGACGTCGAACCGCACGCCGAAGCGTTCCAGCGTCGCTTTGATGCCCGAAAGGATGCGCTCCGCGCCCAGGTCCCTCATGCGAGCGAACCGCTCATCCTCCGGGAGATCGGCGATGACGGCCCCTGCCTCCTCGAGGATGGCGCGCGCGATGTCGGCGACGTAGTCCCCCCGATACCCGTCTTCGGGCAGCTCCGCCTCGCGACCGAGCAGCTGGAGGAGCCGGGCCTCGACGGACCGGCCGAACCGATCCATCTGCCCGCCGGCATCGTTGAAATAGTACTCCCGCTCGACATCCCATCCCTGGTGGTCGAGGAGCGACGCCAGTGCGTCCCCGATGGCGGCGTTGCGCGCGTGCCCGATCGTCAGAGGGCCCGTCGGGTTCGAACTGAGGAACTCCACCTGGACACGCTTACCGTTCGGTTCGGCGGCGCCGTAGGACGTGCCGCTCGCCACGACGTCGCGGAGCGCGTCGTGCAGCCATCCGTCGGTGACGAAGATGTTCAGGAATCCCGGTCCGGCGACCTCGACGCGCTCCACGAACGGCGCCTCGGGGAACGCTGCGCGGATCGCCTCGGCCACCTCACGCGGGTTCCGCCCGGCTTGCGAGGCCAGCACGAGCGCGACGTTGGTCGCGAAGTCGCCGTGCTCCTTCTGCTTCGTGGGCAGCAGCTCCGGTTCGGGCCGCTCACCCTCGATCCCGAGTTCGTCCGCCGCGGTTCCGAGCGCTGCCCGGATCAGCTCGAGGAGGCGCTCCTCGATCACGGCACTTGCCGCTCCGCGACCCGCCGACGCACGAGCTCCACCAGGTCGCCGGGCTCGAACGGCTTCCGGACGAAGTCCACGGGCCCCAGCCCGCCCTGCGCGTTCTGCTCATCGTCGGGCGAGCGAGCGGTGAGGAACACCACCGGCACGTCGGCCAGGTTCGGGATCAGGCGCATCTGCCGGCACACCTCGTAGCCGCCCAGCCCGGGGAGCATCACGTCGAGGACGATGGCGCTCGGTGGAACCGCCCGGGCGCGCTCGAGCGCGACGTCGCCTCGGGCCACGGCGGCCACACGGAAGCCCACCAGCCGGAAGTTCACCTCGAGCAGCCTGGTGATCACGGGATCGTCGTCGACCAGGAGGATCACGGGGACCGGCTGCTCCGACATGCCCCGAGGATAGCCGAGCACCGCCGCCGGTCCCGGCATCGGGACGGCTGCGGGCCGGAGATGGCCCGTTGGTTAGACTCCCTTCGCGCGCAAGCGCCCCCGTAGCTCAGAGGATAGAGCGCCGGCCTCCGGAGCCGGAAGCGCAGGTTCGAGTCCTGCCGGGGGCACCGTGA
>CAZDXK010000074.1:0-6872 GCA_964509215.1 uncultured Actinomycetes bacterium
AGCACTCGGCGTCTGTCGGGATCCGATCGCTCGAACGGATGTTTCATATCGATCCTGCGAGAGCGACGACCACTCGCCGCGCCTTACCCGGCGTACGCGCCGGGCAGAGGAACACCGGTGCTCCACGCTTCATGGCAACCCCCCAGCACACCGGTGGCGTGCGGGCGGCGCCACGGAAGCTATCGCCGGCCAACATCACACGGAGGCGAAACTCCTGTCAGTCGGTCCGTAGACCCATGTTTGCATCACCCTCTGTGGAGGGGCGCCGGCTTAACGTCGCACGCTGTACCACTCCGATTGAGGGTGCCCGCCAGCCTGCCGATCGAAGTCGCGGGCGGAGACCCCGATGAGGGGGAATACGGCTGGTGCCGGCGAAGGTTCCTAGCGCATCAGAGGAGAGGAGTCCCCATGCAGGCGCTGGCGTTGAAGGCGTTCGATGTTCCGCCCGAGGTGATGGACGTCCCGGAGTCCGTGGCAGGGCCGGGCGAGGTGCTGGTCCGGGTCCACGCGGCCTCGGTGAACGCGTACGACGTGGGTGTCGCGGCCGGGTTCATGAAGGACTTCCTCCCGTACGAGTTCCCGGCGGTGATCGGGAACGATGTCGCCGGGACGATCGAGTCGGTCGGCGAAGGAGTAGGGGGGTTCTCGACGGGAGTCCGCGTCTTCGGGATGATGGGCGGGAGGGGATCGATCCACGACGGCTCGTTCGCCGAGCGCGCGAACCCACAGGCAGCGTCGATCGTGCTCGCACCCAACGACTTGTCGGACTCCGACGCCGGATCGCTCGCGGTGGCCGGCACCACGGCGATGAGTTCGGTGGAGGCCGTGGATCCCGGCGAAGGCGCACGCGTCCTGGTCGTCGGGGCGACCGGCGGCGTCGGGTCGTTCGCGATCCAGCTGGCGACCCTCCGCGGAGCGCACGTGATCGCGTCGGTGCGCCCCGGCGACGAGGACTTCGTCGCCGATCTCGGGGCGGCCGAGACGGTCGACTACACGGGTGACCTCATCGCCGCGATCCGCGAACGCTACCCCGACGGGATCGACGCGGTGATCGACGCCGTGAACCGCGACCACGACGCCTTCGCGGGGCTCGCCGGCGTCGTCCGTGTGGGCGGTCGCGCAACCTCGACGGTGGGCGGGGCCGGCGAGTCGTCGCAGATCCGCGGGGTGTCCGCGTCGAACGTCGGCGGTGAACCGGGGCATCTATCCGCCCTCGCCGACCTGGTCGTGCAGGGGAAGCTCCGCGTGGCGATCCGTCGGACGTACACGCTGGCCGACGCGGGGCGGGCGTTGCAGGACTTCGCCCACGAGCACACGCTGGGCAAGCTGGTCATCACGATGACGTGACCAAACCGCCGTTGAACGCCTGAGGTCTTGGGCCAGTGTGATGGCGTTCAGACCACGAGGATGTCAACCACATGCCCGATGAGACCGTCACGATCGATGCCCCGCACTCAGGCCTGCAGGAACGCGGATCGGTGCTCAGTCGTCGCCGCCAGCCGCATCCTCGCCCTGCGAGCCGTCGTCATCGGTCTCGGTCGCGATGACCTGGAACCGCTCATCGAGCGTCACATCGACCTGGCTGCCGTCGCCGAGACGGATCTCGACCCCATACGCGGCACCGCCCTCTCCGACCTCCGTGCCGATGACCGTTCCCTCGCCCACGTGCGCCAGCGCCGCGGCCGTGGCTTGCTCCCGCGCGCTGCCCGTCAAGGGGGCTTCGCCATCATTGCCCGATGCGGTGGCCGCCATCGCCCCTCCCGCGATCAACGCCGCCGCGGCGGTCGCACCGATCGCCGCCTTGATCCGCTTGTCCATCTCGGCCTCCTCGTCTCGAAGCGTCAGGCACCTGCCGATCCAGCCTCATCGTGCGCGCCCACCCCTGAAACCAGGCTGAACGAACCTGAACCCATGCCCGGGGCTCACCTCAGTCCGGCATCGATGGGAAGCGGACCTCGAAGCGCGCCCCTCCGATAGGGGCTTCGGTCACGACGAGGGTGCCGCCGTGGGCGACCGCCAACTCCCGCACGATCGCGAGACCGAGCCCGCTCCCGCCTGAATCTCGATCGCGCCCTTCGTCCAACCGCACGAACCGCTCGAAGATCCGCTCGCGATCTTCGGCCAAGATCCCCTCCCCGTCGTCCTCGACGGTCAGGATCACCTGGCCGTCGAACTCAAGGAGCGAGAGCGCCACCACGCCGCGCGCATGGCGCGCGGCGTTCTCCGTCAGGTTGCGGACCAGCCGCTCCAGTTTGGGGGTATCGCCGGCCACGCGGCCAGCGGAGACGGCATCGGTCTCGATCCGAAGACCCGTCGTCGCCCGCAGCCGCGTCGCCTCCTCGAACACCACGTCGTCCAGGTCAACCGGCGCCATCCGCAGGTGGAGCGAGCCCTCGTCCAGGCTCGAGAGCAGTAGGAGGTCCTCGACGATCCGCTGCAGCCGTTCGTCTTCCTCCAGCACCACCGCTGCCAGCTCCGGCGTGGTGGTCACGTCGGGGTGGGAGAGCGCGACCTCAGCGTGCTGACGGATGGAGGCGATCGGCGAACGGAGCTCGTGCGAGGCATCGGATACGAGCCGACGCTCGCGGCGCTGCCCCTCATCCAGACGGACCAGCATCGAGTTCATCGTCACGGCGAGGCGCGCGATCTCATCGTCGCCGGGCGGGTCGGGCACGCGGCGGTGCAGCTCGGTGCTCGAGATCGACTCGACCTCTCGTCGGATCGCGTCGACCGGGGCGAGCGCCAGACCGACGATCCGCCACGTGACGAGGCCGACCACGAGCAACAGCAGCGGGATCGCCACCGCCAGGACCGCCACCATGGCGCCGGTAGCCTCCGTGACGGTCTCGAGGCTCCGCCCCACGATGACCGTGTACGTCTCGCCCCCTCCCGTCGCGGACGTGGCGACCACAAGGAACGAGCCGTCCTCGAAGGGCACGGGGCCGACGACTCGTTCCTCGCCTGGGGCGAGGGAGGCGACGACCGGCTCCCCCGTGACGTTCGGGCTCGCCGTCAGGACCGTCCCGTCGGGCTGGAGGATCTGGACGAACTCCTCATCGGACGCACCGGTCTCGAACGTCCGATCGACGTTGGAGACGCCATCGGCGACCGCCTCGGCCCGCACCCGCGCCTCCGTGCGGACGGCAGCGCGGAGAGACCCTCGCACGTAGACGATCAGAGCGACCGCGGCGATCGCCAGGCTCGCGGCGACCACGACCACCGCGGTGACCGTGGTCCGTACCCGGATGCCGCGGCCGCGGCGCCCGCGCTCCTGCGGCGGCCCGCTAGCCGCCATCGGCGTTCAACCGGTAACCGGCGCCCCGCACGGTCTCGATCGCGTGACGCTCGAAAGGGCGGTCCAACTTGTTCCGCAGATGCCCGATGTAGACCTCGACGATGTTCGGTTCGCCATCGAAGTCGTAGTCCCACACGTGTTCGAGGATCTCGGTCTTCGAGACGACCTCGCCCGCATGTCGCATCAGGAACTCGAGCAGCGCCATCTCGCGCGCGGTCAGCTCCACCGGCGTCCCCGCGCGCCAGGTTTGACGCGACGCGGGGTCGAACCGCAGATCCCCCACCTCGAGCACGGCCGGCCGCTCCCCAGCGCCGCGACGGATCAGAGCCCGCAGCCGCGCGACAAGCACGATGTAGGAGAAGGGCTTCGTTACGTAGTCATCGGCGCCGGTGTCGAGAGCCTCCGCTTCGTCGAACTCGCCGTCCTTCGCGGTGAGCATCAGGATCGGTGTCCAGACGCCGTCCTCACGGAGCGTGGCGCAGATCCGGTAGCCGTTGATGCCCGGTAGCATCAGATCCAGCACGATCGCATCGTAGGCGTTCTCTCGGGCCATCCACAGTCCGTCGGTACCGTTCAACGCGACGTCGGTGGCGAACCCTTCGGCCTCCAGACCCTTCTTCAAGCCGGCGGCCAACCGCTTCTCGTCCTCGACGACCAAGACCCGCACACGCGTTCCTCTCCGAACGACCGAACACATCATCATCGCGCGCCGAGCTGAAGTCGTGCTGAACCCCGCTCGCCGTCCCTTCAGGGTGCGCTCAGGGTCCCTCAGTCAAGGTCGGTCCGACACCTGATGGGAGGAGGAGTACATGTTCAGCAAGAAGATCCGATCGGTGGCGGGGATCGGCCTTGCCGTCGCGCTCGCCGTGACGACGTGGCCGGGGGCGGTGGCGGTCGCCGGCAGCTGCCCGATCGACCTACCGCAGGGTGGCGAGCCGGTCACCCTCAACCCGGGAGACTTCACGGGCCCGATCGACAACCCGTATTGGCCGATGGCGCCGGGCAGCACGTGGATCTACCGCGAGACCGATCCGTCGGGATCCAGACAGAAGGTTCGGGTGCACGTCACGTCCCACACGAAGGAGATCCTCGGGATCCAGGCGACCGTGGTGCACGACGTCGTGAGTGAAGGCGGCCCGATCATCGAGAACACGTGGGACTGGTACGCACAGGATGCGTGCGGCAACGTCTGGTACCTGGGCGAGAACACAAAGGAGTACGAGAACGGCGTGGTCGTCAGCACGGAGGGCTCGTGGGAGGCCGGCGTCGACGGCGCGCAGCCCGGGATCGTCGTTCCCGCCGATCCGACGGTCGGCATGACCTACCGACAAGAGTTCTACGCGGGCCAGGCGGAGGATCAGGCCGAGATCCTGAGCGTGAACGAACAGGCCGAGGTGCCGTTCGGACACTTCACCGACGTCCTGATGACGAGGGACTTCACGCCCCTCCACCCGCAGATCCTCGAGTACAAGCT
This sequence comes from uncultured Actinomycetes bacterium, assembly GCA_964509215.1. Taxonomy (GTDB): domain Bacteria; phylum Actinomycetota; class UBA4738; order UBA4738; family HRBIN12; genus JBBQVZ01. The sequence continues at coordinate 4,770 of CAZDXK010000074.1, forward strand.
CTACGCGAAGGGCGTCGGGCCCGTGCTGGTCTTCGGCGTGTCGGGCGGCTCGGGGACGGAGGAGCTCGTCCGCTTCGAGCCTGGAACCGCGTAGCTGCGAGGTCGGGCCGGTTGGAGAGCCACGCTATCGGCGCCAGGACGCCGCTGATAGCGTGGCTGGATGGCCGACGACGGAGTCGCGCGGTTCTTCGATACCCGCGCGGCGTACCTGCTGTTCGTCACGACGACGAACGAGAAGGCCGTGGTCGCCGAGCGGATCGGACGCGAGATCGCGGGCGCCCGGATCGACCCGCCCGGCTACAGGATCCTCGACGCCGGCATGGGCGACGCGTCCGTGCTCGGGGGTGTGATGCGCCGGTTCCATGACGCGTTCCCTCATGTCCCGCTGCTGACGGTCGCCAAGGAGATCAGCATCGAGGACGTACGGCAGGGCTTGGCGCGGCTGTCGGACCTCATCTTCGAACACCCCGAGACGGTCTTCGTGGTGACGAACATGGCGTTCTCCGAGGTGGCGCGGCTGACCCCGGGCGATCCCGACGCGGCGCCGGTCTGGCGAGAGGTCGCCTTGGACGGGACCACGACGTACGCCTACCACGAACAGATCCGCGGGTTGTATCCGCTGCTCGCCGACGACTGGGCGGTGCGGACCAGCGAGCGTACCGGCAACCCGGTCTACGTTCGGCCGGCTGTGCTCGTGCTCTACCGGCGCGACCGCGAGTTCCTGGTGCGACCGCTGATCCCCACCCATGAGAAGCCGCCCGCCGGGTACGACCTGGTGATCGCGTCGCACGTCTATCGGGCCCGCACGCCCGTCGAGCAGAAGGTGCGGAGGGTGATCGCGCCGCTCGCTCGCGCGCTCGCTCCGGGCGGGCGGCTGATCGGGGCCCACGGGCACGGCGACGACCCCGGGCTAGAGATCGTACGTGGGGTGTGGCCCGACGAAGAGCCCTTCCCCCACGGGCGTCGCGACGTGCTCGACGAGGCTCGACGCCAGCTGACCGCACCCGCAGATGCCGACCTGACCATCGACGATCTGGTCGACGAAGAGGCGCTCCTCCGCTACGAGCTGCACGCGATGCCGTCCGCACGAGCCGAGCACATCGGCACGTCGACGGTGCTGGCCGCCTGGAGCGCGGCGACCTACGTGGCTCAGATAGACGAACGGCGCTTGGCGAAGGCGGTCGCCTCCGGCGCGTACCTCGAGGCCACCCAGGCCGTGCTCCAACGTCATGGCGCCGTGTGGTTCAACGACGAGGCCTACGTGATCTCGCGCCATCGATAACGACCAGGATGCTTGACGTCTGAGGGAGCCATGCGGCTGACGGGCACGATTCGCACCATGGGCCTATGCTCGCGAGATCGCCGATGTGAGGAGGTTCGAGATGTACGGAACGGTCGCCAAGACACGGGTGAAGCCGGAGAACCGCGACAAGCTCAACGACGTGATGCAGAAGCAGAGCGCCGCTCAGGTCCCCGGCTTCGTGGACGGGTACATGCTCTGGGAGAACGACAGCGACACGGCTTGGCTCTTCGCGATCTTCGAGGACCGTGAAAGCTATGACCGCAACGCCGACGATCCCGCGCAGAACGAGCGCTACGTGGTGTATCGGGCTCTCATGGAGGACGAGCCCGAGTGGCACGACGGGGAGATCGATAAGGGATAGGCCCGGCTCAGCCCTTCTGGTAGCCGGTCGGGGTCCGGGAAGCTGTGGACATACGCACGCTCGGATCGAGCGGGCTCACCGTCGGCGAGATCGGGCTCGGCTGCATGCCCATGAACTGGGCGTACGTCGGCGACTCGTCGGAGGCCGAATCGATCCAGGTGATCCATCGAGCACTGGATCTGGGCGTGACCTTGCTGGATACGGCCGACGTGTACGGTCCGTTCACGAACGAGGAGTTGGTCGGACGAGCGCTCAAAGGCCAACGCGAGCGAGCGGTGTTGGCGACCAAGGCCGGCCTCGTGGTGGGTCCGAACGGCAGCTATCCGCTGAGGAACGACGCGCGTCCGGAGCACATCCGCGAGGCGGCTGACGAGTCGCTCCGGCGGCTCCGGACGGAAGTGATCGACCTGTACCAGCTCCATCGCATCGACCCGAACGT
>CAZDXK010000075.1:0-6836 GCA_964509215.1 uncultured Actinomycetes bacterium
GTCGGTGATGGTGAACAGCAACCCCGAGACCGTCTCGACCGACTACGACACGTCGAGCCGGTTGTACTTCGAGCCGGTGACGGCGGAAGACGTCCTGGCCGTCTGCCACGCGGAGCGTCCCGTGGGCGTGATCGTGCAGTTCGGAGGACAGACACCACTGCGACTCGCGCGCACGCTCGAGGAGGAGGGCTACCCCGTGCTGGGCACACGCCCGGAGGCGATCGACCTCGCCGAGGACCGCGGGAAGTTCGCGCAGCTCCTCGCGGAGCTGGACATCGCGGCGCCGCCGCACGGCGAGGCGCGGACGTTGCAGGAGGCGCGAGCCATCGCCGCCCAGATCGGGTTCCCGGTGGTCGTCCGGCCTTCCTATGTCCTGGGCGGGCGCGCGATGGAGATCGTCTACGACGCGGACGACCTGGAGACGTTCGTTCGAACCGCCGCCGAGGCGTCACCCGATCACCCCGTCCTTATCGACCGGTTCCTCGAGGGAGCGATCGAGGTCGACGTCGACGCGGTGTGCGACGGCGCCGACGTGTTCATCGGCGCGGTGATGGAACACATCGAGGAGGCGGGGGTGCACTCCGGCGACTCTTCGTGCCAGATCCCGCCCGCGACGCTCTCGGACGAGGAGTTGGACGAGGTCGAGGACATCACCCGCCGTCTGGCTCGGCGGCTGGGCGTCCAGGGCGTGCTGAACCTGCAGCTCGCCGTCAAGGACGAGCGGATCTGGGTCCTGGAGGCGAACCCCCGCGCGTCGCGGACGGTGCCGTTCGTGTCGAAGGCGATCGGCATCTCCCTGGCGCGCATCGCCACGCTGGTGCTCACCGGCCGCAGCCTCGCGGATCTGGCCGCCGACGGCGTCCTGCCCGCGGACCCACATCACTACCGGCATCTGCCGTACACCGCGGTGAAGGCCGCGGTCCTGCCGTTCGGCCGGTTCCCCGGGGTCGACACCGTCCTCGGCCCGGAGATGAAGTCGACCGGGGAGGTCATGGGGATCGACCGGAACCCGGGCATGGCGCTCGCGAAGGCGCTGGTCTCGACCGGCGCCGGACTTCCCACGAGCGGCACGGTGTTCGTCTCGGTGGCCAACCGCGACAAGCGCGCGATCGTCTTCCCGACGAAGCGGCTGGCCGACCTCGGCTTCCGGCTGGTGGCGACGAGGGGCACCGCAGGGGTGTTGGAGCGGGCGGGCATCGCCGTCGAACGCGTCGCGAAGGTGTCGGAGGGACGGCCCAACGTGGCGGACCTCATCCGAGGTGGGAAGGTGGACCTCGTGATCAACACACCGTTCGGCCGCGGGCCTCGGAGCGACGGCTACTTCATCCGCACGGCGACCGCGACGGCGGGGGTGCCGTGTATCACCACGCTCCCCGGGGTCTTCGCGGCCGTCCGGGGTATCGAGGCGCTCCGCGCCGCACCCGGCGAGCCGCTGTCGATCCAGGAGCACCACGAGACAGCGAGCGGCGGCGCGGCGCAGTCTCGCCTTTCGTTCGCGTCGGCGTCGGTGGCGGGCGAGGCCGGATGAAACGCGTCCGCGCCGAGATCCTCTCCACGCGCCGGCTCGGCGCGTACCAATCCATCACGCTCGTCGCTCCCGAGATCGCGGAGCGCGCCCGCCCGGGCCAGTTCTTGGCCATCCAGATGCCGGAGGGACGGGATTTCCTGCTGCGTCGTCATTTCGCGGTGCACCAGGCGTCGCGGCGTGGCGGCTGGGCGGGAACGCTCGAGTTCGTCGTCGATCCGAGCGGTCCGGGCACGGAGTGGCTCGGCAAGGCACGCGCGCATGAGTTCCTGGACGTGATCGGGCCGCTCGGGAAGGGCTTCGCCTATCCCAAGCGCCTCACGAACTGTCTCCTGGTGGGTGAGGGGCACGGCGCCGCGTCCCTCTACTTCCTGGCCCAGGAGTTGATCGCGCGACACAAACGCGTCGACATGATCGTCGGCGGCGAGACCTTGGAGCGGGTCTTCAAACCGATCGAAGGCAAGCGGCTGTCGCAGACGATCCAGATCGTCACCTCGGACGGCAGCCTCGGAGATCGAGGCTCGGTCCTCGATCCGTTGCCGGAGATGGCAGACGGTTGCGGGGTTCAGGTCCTGTACGCGGCCGCTTCGACGGCGACGCTCGAACGGATCGCGGGGTTCTGCCGCGAGCGACAGATCCCGGCCCAGGTGTCGGTCGAGGAACGGATGGCGTGCGGGTACGGCCTCTGCTTCACGTGCGTGGTTCCCGTGGCCCGCAAGGATGGCAGTGGCTACGACCACCTCCGGTCGTGCGTCGACGGCCCCGTGTTCAACCCGGCGCGCGTGCTGTGGGACCGATGGCTCTCCGATGCGCCGACGATGCTTCCAACGCCTCCCGAGGGACTTCCGGTGGTGCGCTCGTGGCCGGGGTGAAACGCACCATCGCCGTAGATCTGGATGGCCTGTCCCTGGCGACACCGGTCATGGTCGCCTCCGGCTGCGCCGGCACTGGGCGGGAGCTCACCGGCCTGGTCGACACGCGTCGCGTCGGGGCGATCGTGACCCGGAGCATCACGCTTCGTCCTCGCAGGGGAGATCCGACGCCGAGGGTGGCGGAATCGCCGTCCGGCATCACGTGGTCGACGGGGATGCAGAACCCCGGCGTCGAGGCCTTCATCGAAGAGGAGCTCCCGAGATACGTTCGAGCCGGCACGGCCGTGATCGTGTCCATCGCAGGGGGCACGCTCGAGGAGTACGTCCGCCTCGCCAGTCTCCTCCAGGGGCGACCGGAGATCGCGGCGCTCGAGGTGCGGCTGTCGGAGCCGGATGAGGAGCTCGAACGCTGGGTCCTCGGCGCGCATGCCGACCGCGCGGCGGAGATCGTGGGAGCCGTCGCGCGCATGTCGATGATCCCCGTCTTCGCGAAGCTGCCCGCGTCCACCCCCGATATCGTCGAGCTCGCGCGCGGGGTCATCCGCGCCGGGGCACACGGCCTCACGCTCCTGGATTCGCCGGCGGCGATGGGCGTCGATGCGACGACACTTCGTCCCACGCTCGGCCCCGTCGTCGGCTGGCTGTCCGGGCCGGCGGTGAAGCCGTTGACGACCCGAGCGGTGTTCGAGGTGGCGCGCGCGATGCCCGACACGCCGATCGTCGCCGTCGGGGGGGTGCGCTCCGGTGACGACGCGGTCGAGATGCTGCTGGCCGGCGCATGGGCGGTGCAGGTGGGGACCGCCACGTTGATCGACCCATCCGCGCCCGTCGAGGTCGCGCGAGGTGTGTCGAACTACCTCAAGGAGAAGCGCTTCGCGTCGCCGGCGGATCTCCGAGGTCGCCTGCGTATACCTGCCGCGTTCGACACCACGACGGCATGATCCCCCGGCCGGGCAACCCGCTCGTCGTGGCGCTCGACGTATCCGATCCGGAAAGGGCCGATGCGCTCGCATCCCTGCTCGCGCCGCACGTCGGCATGTTCAAGGTCGGGCTGGAGCTCTTCTGGGCGGCCGGCCCGGAGGTGCTGCAGCGCCTCGGCTCTCACGGGCCTGTGTTCGCCGACGCCAAGCTGCACGACATCCCGAATACCGTCGAGCGTGCGTCCGCAAACATCGCGCGGCTGGGCGTGCGGATGCTCAACGTGCACGCGCTGGGGGGTGAGGAGATGATGCGCGCGGCCCGCAGCGGCGCGGACCGAGGCGCGATCGAGGCGGGCCTGCCGGCTCCGCTCGTCCTGGCCGTCACCGTGTTGTCGAGTCAGTCGGGCGAGGGACTCGCGAGTCCGGCGTCGCTCGCGTTCGAAGCGAAGACCAGCGGTCTGGACGGCGTCGTCGTGTCGGGAGACGACGTGCAGGATGTACGCGCGGTATGCGGCGACGACTTCTGCCTCGTGGTCCCGGGCATCCGACCCGCCGGCGGAAACGGACACGACCAGGTGCGCGTGCTGACGCCGGCTGCCGCGATCGAGAGCGGCGCAGACTTCATCGTCGTCGGTCGCCCGATCACCGGCGCGGACGATCCCGCCGGCGTCGCCCAAGCGATCCTCCGCGAGACGCGCTGAGCCTGTCGGCCGGCGGGCGGGTGCGTCCGAACCCGTGGGCAGCGCTCGATGTTCGCGTTGTGTCGCGCTCGCGCCGGTGCGTATACTCGCCGGGTTCTCGACCCACAGGAAGCAAAGGAGCGCATGATGGCCCTACCCGTCCTGACACCAGAGCAACGTCAGCAAGCCCTCGCGAAGGCTGCCGAGGCGCGGAAGAAGCGCGCGGAGCTGAAGGGTGAGCTGAAGTCCGGCAAGCGAACGCTTACGGACGTGCTGGCCAGGTCGGGCGACAACATCGTCGGCAAGATGAAGGTCTCGAACGTGCTCGAGTCGCTCCCCGGTGTCGGCAAGGTGCGCGCCCAGAAGCTGATGGAAGAGCTCGACATCTCCGTCAGCCGCCGCGTCCGCGGCCTCGGCGCCAAGCAGCGCGAGATGCTCCTCGAGAAGTTCAAGAAGTAACCGCTTGGCCTCTCGCCGAGGCAGGCTGATCGTCATCGCGGGCCCTTCGGGGGTCGGGAAGGGGAGCGTCGTCCGACGGCTCCTCGATCGGGATCGGGCCGATGGCGCTGCCCTGGGCTTTGGCCGCCTCGCGTATTCCATCTCGGTCAAGACCCGGGCCCCCAGGGCGAACGAGCGAAACGGTCGGGAGTACTTCTTCATCTCCGAGGACGCGTTCGACGAGATGCTCCGCAACGACGAGCTGCTGGAGTGGGCGCCGTTCGTGGATCACCGATCCGGCACACCCAGGGCGTTCGTGGAGGGGTCGCTCGCCGACGGGCGCGACGTCATCCTGGAGATCGACGTCAAGGGCGCCGAGCAGGTCCGGAGGGAGGTCCCTGACGCTGTGCTGATCTTCTTGGCGCCGCCGTCGATGGACGAGCTCGAGCGGCGGTTGCGGGGCCGCGGGACCGAGGACGACGAACGGATCGCCCGGCGGCTGGAGACGGCGGCATGGGAGATGACCCAACGGGATTGGTTCGATCACGTCGTGGTGAACGACGACCTCGAACGCGCGGCCGGCGAGGTCGCTGCTATCATCGATACATCCCGAACCGGCCGCTCGTCTGACCGATGAACGTTGGCCGGTCAATCGGCCACCCTGAGGAGACCGTCCACATGATCGAACCCAAGATCGACGACCTGCTTGCAGCCGTCGACTCCAAGTACACGCTCGTGATCCTGGCCGCGAAGCGGGCGCGCGAGATCAACTCGTACTACAGCCAGCTCGGAGAGGGGCGCGCGGAGTTCATCCCGCCGCTGATCGAGAGCGGCGGCCTGACCAACAAGCCGTTGTCGATCGCCCTTGAGGAGATCGCCGAGGGGAAGATCGACTACGAGCGAGCCGAGGAGCCCGCGGACGAGTAGCACCCCGCTCTCCGGACGGCGGGTGTTGCTCGGCGTCACAGGGAGCATCGCCGCGTACAAGGCCGCGTCTCTCGCTCGACTCTTGATCGAAGCCGGCGCCGACGTGCGCGTGATCCTGACGTCCTCGGCCGAACGGTTCGTGGGCGCCGACACGTTCGCCGCGCTCACCGGCAAGCCCGTTCACACCTCGCTCTGGGAACGACCCGGCGAGGTCGTGCACATCCGTCTGGCGCACGAGGCCGACGTCGCGGTCGTGGCGCCCGCCACCGCGAACGTCCTCGCGAAGCTCGCGATCGGGCTGGCCGACGACCTGCTCACCTCGACGCTGCTCGAGGCCAGCTGTCCGCTCATCCTGGCTCCCGCCATGCATACCGGCATGTGGCAGCATCCGGCGACGGCGTCGAACGTGGCGACGCTCGTGGACCGGGGTGCCATGCTCGTCGGCCCGGTCGTCGGTGCCCTGGCCGCGGGCGACGAGGGCCTCGGCCGGATGGTCGAGCCGGAGGAGATCTTCCGAGCGATCGTGCGCTCGATCGGCGGGCCGGGCGATCTGGACGGCGTGCGGATGGTGGTCAGCGCTGGCCCCACCCAGGAGCCTATCGACCCAGTTCGGTTCATCGGGAACCGCTCGACGGGCAAGATGGGCGTCGCGGTCGCCGCAGAGGCGGCGTCGCGAGGCGCGGACGTCCGCCTGGTCCTCGGTCCCGACACGGTGTCGCCCCCGGACGGAATGACCACCGTGCGCGTTGGTACCGCCGAGGAGATGCACGGAGCGGTCCTCGCCGCCGCGAACGACGCGGACGTCGTGGTGATGGCCGCCGCCGTCGCCGATTTCCGCCCGAAGGCCGTCGCCGAGGGGAAGCTGAAGAAGGGGTCGGGGATCCCGGAGCTTCACCTGGAGCCCACGCCCGACATCCTCCTCGAGCTGGGTGAACGCAAGGGCGAGCGGGTCCTGGTCGGGTTCGCGGCGGAGACCTCGGAGCTGGAGACGGCCGGCCGGGAGAAGCTGCGGGCCAAGCGCTTGGACCTGGTGGTTGTGAACGAGGTCGGGCGGGAGGGCACGGGGTTCGGCTCCGACACGAACGTGGCGATGATCCTGTCGTCGGACGGCTCGGATCAGCCGCTGCGAACCTGGACCAAGGCCGAGCTGGCCGGGGCGATCTGCGATCGGGTGGTGGACGTGCTCGCCGGACGTTCGGGGTCGCGTCGGTGATGGCGGATATACTCGCCCGCACATGAGCAAGGCCTACCTGTTCACCTCGGAGTCCGTCACCGAGGGACACCCAGACAAGCTCGCGGACCAGCTCTCCGACGCGGTCCTCGACGCGATGCTGGAGGTGGACCCCGATAGTCGAGTCGCCTGCGAGTCCCTCGTGACGACCGGGCTCGTGATCGTGGCGGGAGAGATCACCACGGACAGCTGGGTGGACATCCCCTCGGTGGTTCGTCGAACCGTGACCGAGGTGGGCTACAC
>CAZDXK010000076.1:0-6815 GCA_964509215.1 uncultured Actinomycetes bacterium
CCTCCTCGATGATCTCGTTGCAGAGGTCGATGCACTCGTCGCAGATGTAGACGCCGGGGCCGGCGATGAGCTTCTTGACCTGCTTCTGGCTCTTCCCGCAGAAAGAGCACTTCAGCAGATCCGAGTCTCCGAACTTCGCCATCAGCCCCTATCCTCCACCATCGGAACGACCGAGCTCACCTGAGCCCGGCCGACCAAGGAATCTTACGCCCCGCCGGCCGCTGCGGCCGCAAGCTCGACCGAGATCCCGCGGGTCGTGATGATCTCGTCGATGACACCGTAGACCTTCGCTTCGTCGGCGGTCAGGATGTAGTCGCGGTCCGTGTCTTTCGCCACCTTCTCGAGCGTCTGCCCCGTGTGCTCCGAGATCAGCTGCTCGAGCAGCTTGCGGTATCGCGTGATCTCCTTGGCCTGGATCTCGATGTCGACCGCTTGGCCCTGCGCCCCGCCGTGCGGCTGGTGCAGCAGCACGCGCGAGTGCGGGAGCGCGAAGCGCTTGCCGGGAGCGCCGGCGAGGAGCAGCACCGCGGCGGCCGAGGCCGCCTGGCCCATCACGATGGTCGACACGTCCGGCTTGATGTACTGCATGGTGTCGTAGATCGCGAACAGGGCCGTGATGTCGCCCCCGGGTGAGTTGATGTACAGGTGGATGTCCTTGTCCGGATCGTCCGACTCCAGGTGCAGGAGCTGCGCCATGATCAGGTTGCCGACCTGGTCGTCGATCGGCGTTCCCAGGAAGACGATCCGTTCCTTCAGCAGACGTGAGTAGATGTCGAACGAACGCTCGCCACGGCTCGTCTGCTCGACCACGACGGGAACCAGGTAGTTCTGCATGTCGCTCATGTGCTCTTCTCCTCCGGTTCGATATCGGCACGTTCGACCAATAGGTCGAGTGCTTTCCCTCTGATGATATCCCCGGCCAGCGTCACGACCTGGCCGCTGCGGTCCAGAGCTTTCGCCAGCTCCTTGGGTTCGCGGCCGTACGCCTGTGCCAGGACCGAGATCTGGGTCCCGATCTCGTCCGCAGTAACCTCGAGCTTCTCGGCCCGGGCGATGCCCTCCAGGACCAGATCGGACTTGATGGCGCGGATCGCGTGTTCGCGGGAATCCTCGCGCAGCCGCGACTCGTCCCAGCCCTGCGACTCCAGCACCTGCTCGAGCGTGAGCCCGGCCCGCTCGGCCCGTTCGCGGGCGTGCGAGATGCGGAGCTCGGTCTCCTCGTCGACGAGCGATCCGGGGAGCTCCACGCTCACCGTGTCGATCATGGCCTGCAACGCGCGATCGCGGATCGCTCCCTCGGCTTCGCGTTCCTTCATCTCGGCGAGGCGCTCCCGCAGATCGTCGCGGAGCTGTGTCAACGTGTCGAACTCCGAGGCGGTCTTCGCGAACTCGTCGTCGGCCTCGGGGAGCTTGCGCGACTTCACGTCCTTCACCAGGATCTGGATGCTCACCTCGGTGCCGCCGAGCTCGCCGAACCGATCGGGCAACGTGTCGTTGAACTTTAGGATGTCGCCGGGCTTCGTGTTCACGACCTCCTCGTCCAGCTTCAGGCCGAACTCGCCCGACCCCACGAGGTAGAGGTAGTCGGCGCGACTGGCCTCGGCGACATCTTCACCGTGCACGGTGGTTCGGATGTCGATGGTGACGAAGTCCTCCCCGCGCACGGGGCGGTCGGCAGGCTCCAGCTCGGCGAACCGCTCGCGGAGACGATCGACCCACTCGTCGATCTCCTCGTCGGACACCTGGGTCGCGGGCTTCTCGACCTTCAGGCCCGCGTAGTCGTCCTGGGAGAGCTGCAGACGCGGCCGCACCTCCACGGTGGCCGTGAAGATCAGCGGCTTGTCGTCCTCGACCTGCTCCATCTGGATCTCTGGGTCGCTGATCGGCGCCAGGTCCTCTTCGCGAACGGCGTCGCGGAAGTAGGCCGGCACCGAGCTCGACAAGAACTCCTCGCGCACCACGTCGCGGCCGATCTGGGCGTCGATGATCTTCTTCGGGACCTTTCCCTTGCGGAAGCCCGGGACCTTGACCTGGTTCGCGATGCTCCGGTACGCGCGGTCCAAGTCCTTGGTGAACTCGTCGACCGGGACCTCGATCGTGAGCTTGACGGTGTGTTTGTCGGTGTTCTCAACGGTGGTCTGCATGTGTGTCCAGCCTAGCCGACATCCGTGGATGCGCCCTCGGAGACGTCGGGTATCGTTGCGCCCCATGGGCGAGCCGACCTACGTTGACGAACTGGCGTTCTCCGAGGAGCTGGCGGATCGCGCCGGGGAGATGGCGCTCTCCTACTTCCGCAACGACCCCGAGGTCACGTGGAAGGCGGACTCCACGCCCGTCACCGAGGCCGACCTGGCGATCGAGGCGATGATCCGTGAGGAGTTGGGGCGGCGGTTCCCCGCCGACGCCATCCGAGGCGAGGAGGGCGGCATCGAGGGGTCGTCCGAGCGGATGTGGATCGTCGATCCCATCGACGGCACGCGGAACTTCGCCGCCGGGATCCAGATCTGGGCGAACCTCCTGGCGCTCAAGGTGGGCGGCGAGTACGTCCTGGGGTTGGCGAACGCCCCGGCCCTCGGAGAGCGGTACGCCGCCACGAAAGGCGGCGGCGCGACCTGGAACGGGCAGGCGATGCGGGTCTCGGACGTGCCCACGACGGCCGAGGGGATGGTTGTGGTCGGCGACCTGGAGGCGTGGGCGGGCACACCGAGGGGCGACGGGCTGATGCGGCTCATCGGTGCCGCTCAGAGGAACCGCGGCTTCGGCGACTTCTGGGGACACATGCTCGTGGCCCGGGGGGCGGCCGAGGTGATGATCGAACCGGCCTTGTGGGAGTGGGACTTCGCGCCGCTGGTCGCGATCGTCACCGAAGCCGGAGGCCGGGTGACGCAGGTGGACGGCTCGGCCCCGGTGCACGGCAGGAGCCTCGTGTCGTCCAACGGCCTCGTGCACGACGCCGTGCTCGCGGCGCTCACGACTCCCGGCTGATCCGGCCCGTGTTCCGGTCGAGGTGGCCTCTGTCGAGCAAGGCGACCGGGATGGTGCGCGTCGTGTTCGCCGCGTACTTCGCGTATCCGTCGAACGCCGCCACGGCTCGATGCCACGCCTGGTCGCGTTCGTCGCCTCGGAGTTGACGCATGCGGACCGCGTGCGTCTGACGGCCGATCTCAACGGAGGCGTCCGGATCGGCTTGCAGGTTCCGCCACCATGCGGGGTCGCGCTGATCGCCGGCGTTCGATGCGATCACGATGAAGCCACGGGGATCGTCCAGATACGCCAACAGCACGCTCCTCGCCTCGCCGCTGCTTCGACCAGTCGTCGTGAGCTGGAGAACCGGAAGGCCCGCCACCTTCGTCCCGACGCGTCCGCCGGACACGCGGTACCAGAAGCGATGGAGCTTCCACATGATCCGGAACAACCACCGCTTCTGTTGACTCATGGGATCAGAGCTCGACCATCTCGCCGCGGTCGCCGGCGTTCGCCATCACGACGTTCGCGGCCGCCACGTCCTGCACGCCGACACCGGTGAGGTCGCACACCGTCAATTGGCTCGCCGTGGTTCGCCCGGGATGCGTGTGCGCGCAGATCTCGCCGAGCTCGACCGCCTTGTGTTCGTCGATCAGACCCGCCGCGAGCGCGTGGTGCAGCTCGCCGATGCGCGCCGACTGCTCACGGCTGTCCACGACCAGGAGGTCGGCGCGCGCCGGGACACTCGCATCCAGCTCCTGCTTGTCGGGCCCGTCGGAGCCGACGGCGGTCACGTGCGCTCCCAACTTCAACCACTCGCCGCGCACCAGCGCGGTCCGGCTGGCGGTGCACGTGATCACGACGTCCGCGCCGTCGACGGCGTCCTCGATGGACGCGGAGACCTCGTACGAGCACCCCTCCGGCAAGGCCGGTCGCACCCGGAGATCGTCGACGCACGTCTTCGCATGGTCGGGGTCGCGACCCCACACGCGCACAGAGGTGAACCCCGGCCGGACGATCGCGAGCGCGTCGAGCTGATAGCCCGCCTGTGCGCCGGTCCCGATCACGGCGACGGTCCAGACCTGCTCCGGCGCAAGATACTTGGCGGCGACGCCTCCCGCCGCGCCCGTTCGCAGATCCGTGATGTAGCCCTGGTCCAGCAGGAACGCGGCCGGCGCCCCCGTCTCGGCGTCGAACACGATCACCATGCCGTCACTCGTGGGGAGCCCGAGCTCCACGTTGCGGGGGAAGCCCGACGCGACCTTCACCGCGTAGTACGGCGAACCGTGCAGGTGCCCGGCCTTCACGTGGATCTCTCCCGACCGCTCGGGGACGTCCAGATGGATCACGCCGGGGACCTGTGCGGCGCCCCTTGAGTAGGAAGCGAACGCCCGATCGCAGGCCTCGATGCACGCGGCTATGTCGAGCGAGGCGCGTACGTCCGCCCTCCGAAGGATCCTGACTGCTCGTTCGAACCGCATGGCCGCGAGCCTACCCGCACGTCATCGAACGCGACGCGACACGTTCGCTCGAGGTGTTACGTTCGCCACGACGGAACGAGGAGGCTCCCGGTGGACATCGATCTCTTCCAGATGGAACGCATGCAGTCCCTGTACTGGCACGTCGTTGACTACGACCTTTCCGAGTCCGGCGTCACGCCCATGACGATCCGCGAGCTGCTGGGCCCGGACGCCGATCCGGAGGCGTTCCTCCACACGGCCCTCGGGTACCCGCTCTCCGAGGGGTCGCACGAGGCGCGCGCGAACATCGCCGCCTGGTATCCGGACGCCGCGCCCGAGAACGTCTCGCTCACGAACGGAGGGTCCGAGGCCAACCACCTGACGCTCTGGACCCTGCTCGAGCCGGGCGACCGCCTGGCGTTCATGATCCCGAACTACATGCAGGGCTGGGGGCTCGGCAGGCACTACGGCCAGGCGACCGACACGTTCAAGCTGAAGCTCCGGGACGGCCGCTGGCAGCTCGACCTGGATCAGCTCGATGGCGCGGTCACCAAGAAGACGAAGGCCGTGATGGTCTGCAACCCCAACAACCCGACGGGTCACGTCCTGACCGAGGACGAGATGAACGCCGTGGTCGCCGCCGCCGACCGCGTGGGCGCATGGATCATCTCGGACGAGATCTACCGCGGTGCGGAGGTCGACACGGACCTGGCGTCGCCCACGTTCTGGGGTCGCTACGGCAAGGTCATCGTGACGAGCGGCCTGTCGAAGGCGTTCGCGATGCCGGGGTTGCGGCTCGGGTGGACCCTCGGACCGCAGGAGCACGTCCGCGAGACGTGGGTCCGTCACGACTACACGACGCTGACGCCCTCGATGGTCTCGGACAAGCTCGCGGCGTTCGCGATGGAGCCGACCGTGCGCGAGAGCATCCTCGCGCGAACCCGGGCGATCATCCGCGCCAACCTTCCGCAGCTTGAGGCATGGATCAGGCAGCAGGGAGACGTGTTCTCGTATGCGCGACCCGTCGCGGGCGCCATCGCGTACGTCAAGTACGACCTGCCCGTCGGCTCGACGGAGCTCGCCGACCGCGCCCGCGAGGAACGCTCGGTGTTGCTGGTTCCCGGCGACATGTTCGGCCTCGGCAAGGGCATCCGCTTCGGGTTCGGCTACGAGATCGAGCACACGATGAAGGGCCTCGCGCGGGCGGAGGACCTGCTCACCGGCCGGGTGCCGTGACGGCCGTCCGGCGCTGCGGCTGGGCGCCGCAAGAGGATCCCTCGTACCTCGCGTATCACGACGAGGAGTGGGGCGTGCCGGTCCACGACGACGCTCGGTTGTTCGAGATGCTGACGTTGGAGGGCGCACAGGCGGGTCTGTCGTGGGCCACGATCCTTCACAAGCGCGAGGGCTACCGCCGGGTGTTCGCGGGCTTCGACCCGGCCAAGGTGGCGCGGTTCGACGCTCGCAAGGTCGAACGGCTCATGCTGGATGCGTCGATCGTCCGCAATCGCCTGAAGATCGAGTCCACCGTCGCGAACGCCCGCGCGACACTCGCCGTTCGGGACGAGCTTGGTTCGCTCGACACCTATCTCTGGGGCTTGATCGGCGGCACGCCGCTCGTGAACCGTTGGCGGACGCTCGCTGACATCCCCGCGGAGACCGCCGCCTCACGTGAGATGAGTAAGGATCTGAAGCGTCGCGGCTTCCGGTTCGTCGGTCCGACCGTCTGCTACGCATTCATGCAGGCGACCGGTATGGATATGTCGCACGTAGCAGACTGTTTCAGGTACAAGGAACTCGGCGGCACTTAGTCGTCGTTCGACGCCCAGAGTTCTAGGGTGGTCTCGCTGTACCAGAGAGCTTCTTCAACCGAGTCTGCGTTCGCCACCGGCGATCTCCCACACGACGCGGCGACCGCCTCGGAGACGCGCGAGGTGCACGATCACATCGACAGCGGCGCAGCTCTGCGTGCGGATGTGAGCGGCCGGAAGATCGACGTCGGACCTCATCGCCATCGTGTCCAATCGCCACGGGAGGTGGCGGGTGGAGTTCGCATGTGCCGATGAGCCCCGGCCGAAGCGGGACTCCCGAGCTACGCAGCACCTTCGCGATCACATCGGCGGGAACCGAGGGCCGGCCCGGCCCGACCACGGTCAGGAACCGACTGGCCCGGCCATGCCCGCCAGTCTTTCCATCCCGACCCGAAACGCGAGCCTTCCACCTCGAATTGCTCCGCAATCTCCTAGGGCAGGATCTCGACGTACCCGTCCGTCCCATGCACGCGGATCCGCTGCCCATTTCGGATCAGCCGGGTGGCATGCTCCACCCCCACAACCGCCGGCAAGCCGTACTCCCGTGCGATCACTGCGCCATGGGTCATCAGGCCCCCCA
>CAZDXK010000077.1:0-6753 GCA_964509215.1 uncultured Actinomycetes bacterium
CCGATCTGCTCCATCCATCCCGACACGTAGGGGACGATGTCGATCGAGTTCTGATCGGAGGACCGGCTGAAGAATCGGAACTCGAGCGGTTTCCCGGACCCCGGGTCGATGCGCACGCCGTCGGGCCCCATCGTGTACCCGGCGTCGTCGAGCATCTGGTTGGCCGCGTCGAGATTGAACGAGAGATCCGGATCTTCGGGCCCCGGCTCCCAGGCACCGGTGGTCGCGTCGGGCTGGACCGGCGAGATGCCCGCCGTGCCGTAACCGAGCAGGACCTTGTCGACGAGCGTCTGATTGTCGACCGCGCGCCGCATGGCTTGTCGCAGAACGACGTCTTGGAGCGCCGGATGACCGTCACCGTGCGGAGCGAATCCGCCGGTCGTATCCGTCTGGTATGCCGAACCGGTGTTGATCCCGATCTCGCCGAAGCTGGGGACGGCGGCGCCGCGCGTCTCGAGCCCGCGGGACTTCAGCGTGTTGAGGATGTTCGCGGACGTGAACGATCCGAAGTCGACCTCGCCGGACTGGAGGGCGGCGGCTTCTGCGTCCTGGTTGCCATAGATCCGGTAGATGATCTGGTCGATATGTGGCGTGAGGCCGGCGTCGAGACCCCAGTAGTTGGGGTTCCGATCCATCTGCACGTACTGGTTCTTGACGTACTTCGTGATGATGTACGGTCCTGTGCCGACCGACGGGACGCCCGTCTCCTGCCTCGCTCCCTTGTAGTCGTCCTGGAACTTGCCCCAGATGTGTTTCGGCAGGATGTAGTCGTAGAGGAAGACGGACTCGCCGGAGTAGAAAGAGGTCGGACGCTTGCTCGTCAGGACCATCGTCGTGTCGTCGATCGCCGTCGCCGTGTCCATGAGCGCGAGGTCGGCGCTGTAGTTGGGGACGTTGTTCTCCTTGTAGTAGGTGAGGGTCCACGCCGCGTCCTCTGCGGTGAACGGCTCGCCATCGGACCACTTCACGCCCGGCCGGAAATGGAACGTGAACGTCATCCCGTCGTCGCTCGCATCCACGCTCGTCACGATCGAGTGCTCGTAGTCGGGACTGAAGTCCTTGGTCGCGAAGTTGACCGGTATGTCGTACGCGAGGGCCCACATCGTGTAGTCAAGTCCGAGGTACCCCACCATAGGGTTGAGGGAGCTGGGCTCGGCCACGTCGGCCCACGTGAACACCACTTTCTCGGGCGCTCCCGAGGACGAAGGCGAGTCCTGCGCGAACGCGCTGTTCATGAACAGTGCCGAGGCGATCACGGTCGCCGAGAGCACTATGACGGTCAGTCGTTTCGTCCGTTGCGCCCTGTTGACTCGAAACATGGCCTCCCCTTTCCCGGGTTCTGCCTTCTCCTACGAGCGTGTGGGCTCGCCCGGTCGTTCCGTATCCACCTCAGCTCTTTATGAGCTCACTTTCCGAGCCGGGACAGAGCCTCTGTCGGCGCGGGTCTGTATAGCATGCGCCGCAGCCGCGGGGATAGTTGAGGTTCGTTGCCGCGTGGTTGACTTCACGCCGGCGGCCGCTCCGACGGCTCCCACCGGACCGGGAGTGGCTTCTCCTTCAGCTCCTGGACGAACTCCACGCATTCCTTGACCGCCGCCGCCAGGAGCGCCTTGCCCTTCTCGGACGTTGCCTTCGTGGCGTCGCCGTGGACGCCCGTGTGGCTGATGGCGTTCCACCACGGCATGATCGCGAGCGGCCCGTCGGACCAGTCCATGTGCGAGTGCTTCCCCTCGGGGAAGGAGTTCTCGTCAACCGCCTTGTCCATGAAGACCGCGTCCGGATCGATGGCCAGGTAGATGCTGGTCTCCAGCTCGCACGCGTGTCCCATGCCGCCCGGACCCGACTCACGGACGTCCTCGACCACCTGCATGCCCTCGTCGCTCGTGAGGTAGAACGCCGCTGCGGCGAGCACGTCAGGGTGCTCCAGGCCGACCAGGCGCGCCGCCATGTCCATGAGCGGGATGTTCGAACCGTGGCCGTTCAAGTAGAGGATCCGCTTGAAGCCGTGGCGCGCAAGCGAGGTCCCGATGTCGACCGCGTACTTCACGAATGTCTCCCAGCCGATCGTGATCGGGCCGGGGAAATCCATGTGGTGCGGCGTGTACCCGTGGATGATCGGTGGCAGGAGCACGACATGGTCCGGGATGGCGGATGCGGCCCTGCGGCAGATCTCGGACGCGATCCGCGTGTCGGTGTCGAGCGGGAGGTGCGGCCCGTGGTCCTCCAGCGTCCCCGCTGGGATCAGGCACACTCGATCCTCGCCGGCGGCCCTCCGCACCTCGGGCCATGTCAGGCGTTCGTAGAGGAGAGGCGTCGTCCATGCCATGTCTCGGTCGGTGTCCCTTCGCTCAGCTGGTCAGGTCCGCTAGGTCGATCTCGGTGTACTCCGACTCGCAGGGGTTGCCGGCGGTGACCCACATCCGCTTCACGCCCACGTCGGCCACCATCGAGAACATCACTGCGGAGGCCTCGTCGCCTTCCTCCGGCTCGGGGTGCAGGCAGATCGCTTGCGGTGCGGATCCGTGATCGCGCATGAGGTCCATGAGGTCTTCTGGCGACGAGGGATGTCGCTCGGCGAGCAGTTCCTGCAGGCGTATCAGGCGAGCCCGGCTGCCTTCGGAGGGCGGTGGCGCGAGAACGGCCAGCTCGGGATCCAGGTAGTGGTTGGTGTGGGGTCCGTCATGATCGAGGACTCGATGTTCGCGCCCCGTGGTTTCCACCGTGAACGCGTCGTCGGGGAACGCGTAGACGTGCCCGTATCCCCCCGCCCTCCCGGGGAGGGCGGCCCTGGCAACTGCGTCGGCACGGGAGCGCGCCTCGAGCGAGCTCCGCGACACCAACACCCGCGGCACGCCAACGCCGTCGTCGATGGCGGTCAGCGATCCGATGCCCTGGCCGCAGCCGTGGGCGTTCAGCCCGACGGCCGGAAGACAGCAGACGACGGTCGGAGACGCGACCGGGACGCGCCCGTCATCGGGAAGGTCGATCACGACCGCGACGTTGTCCAGATCCCCTGCGAGCCAGTGCTCGTTGTGGGCGATCAACGTCGTGTCGGGGAGCTGGACCGACACGCTCGAACAGCGGTCCGGCAGCGGGTTCGGCTCGGAGATCGGGGGCCGGACGTACCCTTCCTTCCGCTGGAGGAAGAGCAGCTCGCCTTCGGGAGACTCCAGCTGCGGCTCGAGCTCCTCGAACGCGTTGATCGCGATGAGCTCGAGGATCGGCACCATGGCCCCGATGGACATGCCTTTGAGGACGTTCATCGACTCGGGGTAGGAGGTCTCGGCCGCGACGAGGTACGGGGTCAGCAGATCCTGAAGCTGCTCGGACGAGACGCCGCGTCGATCCAGGTACCGGTGGTAGAAGCCGACCGACGCCTGGACGAGGTCTACGAGCTCCTCGCCGATGTGGATCCCTCGTGCGAACCCGTCGCCCTGCGCACGCACGACCCGGATGTCCCCCACGCGCGGATTATGGTGGAGCCGCGACGCGCACGCTAGTTCCTTCGAGCTAGGTATCGGCGAGCGCCCGCGCCTCCATCGACCGCACGAACGCGGTCTTGCCGTCGATGTAGCTGAAGATGTCGCGAGGGTGCTCGTGCGCGAGTCGTCGCTTCAGTGCGGCGTACTCGGCGGCGGCGGCGGGATCGCGACGGAGCTCGTCGCGGAAGGCGAGGTGCCGGCGCTCCCACGTGCTGCCGACCTCGCAGACGTGGAGGTTTACCTTCTGCGGCCCGTCGTCGTCGTACCCCTTGCTGAAGTACTCGTGCTGCGGCTCGATCGGATCGATCGAGTGGTCGTATCCCAACCCCTTCAGCGACTCGACGATCGGCGAGCGGGGGATCAGGGACTCGACCGAGATCTGGATGTCGATCACCGGTTTCGCCGCGAGACCGGGCACGGACGTCGAGCCGACGTGCTCGATCCGAACGGCGAGATCGCCGAGCGCGTGGCGGAGGTGGGTCGCCTCCCTGTCGAACCACGCCGGCCATGCCGCGTCGTATTCGGAAAGCCCGTACTCGCGCGTTCGCCCCTGCGTCTCGCCGGGCCTCGCGCGGGAGCCGCGCCATCTCGCGACCGTCACGAAGCCGTCGAACAGGGCTTGCTGGGCCGGATCGACGTCGGCAGTGTCCTCGGGATGCCATTGAACGCCGACCATCCACGGCAGGTGCACGTCGTCGGGGTCGTTCGGGTGTCGCTCGATCGCTTCGACCAGGCCGTCGGGACTGTGACCGGTCGCCACGAGATCGTCGCCCAGCCGGTCGACCCCTTGGTGGTGGTGCGAGGAACAGACGAGGACCCCGGACTTGGTCGTCGCCGAGAGCCGGCTCCACGATGTCGGCGTGACGTCATGCGTCGAGATCGTGTCCGCGACCGGCACCCCGTGTTCCAGTCCGCCGGGCATGCTGGGCAGATGTTGGTGGAGCGTTCCCCCGAACGCAACGTTCATGATCTGTATCCCTCGACAGATCGCGAGCGTCGGTATCCGCAGCCGGTCGGCGGCGAGCAGCAGGTTGATCTCAAGCCGATCGCGATCGGGTTCGACGCCGTAGTTGTGCTCCACGTCCGGGTCGGCGCCGTAGAGGTCGGGATCCACATCGCCGCCGCCCACCAGCATCAAGCCGTCGAACGGCGCGAGGATCTCGTCCGGGTCGTTCGTCTCGCCGGGGCTCACGATCAGGGTGCGCGCGTGGGCCCGTCGGAGGGCGTCGAGGTACGGGCCGGGCACACCGTATCCGCCTTCGGGCCAACGGGTCACGCGGCCCGGTGCCAGGTGGTAGCCGACGACCGCGACGAGCGGGCGGTACGACTGGGTCAACCCGCGGTCTCCCGCACCACGCCGACGAACCGGGCGAGCAGCTCGCGGCCCTTCTCCTCGTGGGCGGCCAGGAACGTGTCGGCCTCCGCCCTGACATCGTCGGTGGACTTCCCCCAGTCGGCCTGCAGATCGCCTTCGGCGCTGAACGTTTCCAACCAGTGCTCGAGCTCCGGCCGATCGACCTCGAAGTGCCACTGCACGCCCCACGTGCGCTCGCCGACGCGGAAGGCCTGGTTGCGAACCCGATCCCCGGTCGCGAGCATCGTGGCGCCGACCGGCGGCTCGAACGTGTCCATGTGCCACTGGAACACCATGTCGCCGTCGCGGTAGTGCGCCAGAAGCGGGTCGGTGGCCGCCGCGGCTCCCGGGTGCACCCGCTCGAAACCGACCTCACGGGCGGGAGCCTTGCCGACGTCCGCGTCGAGCGCCCAGGCGAGGACCTGGGCGCCGAAGCAGACGCCCAGGAACGGTGTCCCGCGATCCATGGCCTCCAGCGTCAGCTCGCGGACCTCCTTGATGAACGGCTGTTGGTCCGCGTGCTCAACGTTGTACGTGCTGCCGAACAGCACGACCCCGTCCACCTCGGCCAGGTCCGGCCTGCCCGACCCCGGATCCAAGCTTTCCCAGAGCCACACGTCCGCCCCGCCCGCTCGGACGGCGTCCGGGGCGAGTCCGAGCGTGTCCACGGCGTCGCATCGAACGAACAGGATCGGCTTCATTCGAGGAGTCTACGGCGGGATCCCGGGGCTCTTCACTTCGCGGGTTGACGGCCTTTGTCGGACAAACTAGGCTCCGCTCCTGCTGATGCGACGGCTCTCTTTCTCGGTGCGCGACCAGCTCGCGGGGCGGATCACCTCGGGTGCGATCCCCCCCGGCAGTCGCCTTCCCCCAGAGCCGCAGCTCGCCGAGGATCTCGGGGTTTCGCGAGCGACGCTCCGCGAAGCGCTCCGCTCTTTGGAGGAGGACGGCCTCATCACAAGACGTCGCGGCGCCGGCACGTTCGCGGCGCACCGACCGCGTTTGCGCAACAACCTGGACGTCAACTTCGGCGTCACCGAGGCGATCCGCGCGTCGGGGATGCGCCCTGGGACCGTCGACGCAAGGGTGGCGGTCGCGCCCGCCAGTCCCCAAGAAGCGGCGGCGCTGGAGATCGCTCCCGGTGAGCCCGTCGTGACGGTCGAGCGGGTGAGGACCGCCGACGAGCGAAGGGTCGTGTTCTCCCGCGACGTCGTCGCGGAGGCGCTGGTGGGTGAGGACACGCTCGCGCGACTTGGCGACGGGTCGGTGTACGACCTGTTGGAGTCGGCGTCTCGCGTCGCGATCCAGCACGGTGTCGTGACGATCGAGCCGATCGCTGCCGACCGCTCGCTCGCGCGCAAGTTGAAGATCTCCGCCGGGTCGCTCCTGCTGTACCTGCGACAGGTCGACTACGACCGCAGCGGCGACCCGGTCCTGCTCTCACACGAGTACCACCTCGGCGACGCGTTCGAGTTCAGCGTCGTTCGCCGGGGTTCCGGAAGGAGGTTCCGATGACGATCGGCAAGACGATGCGTCTGAAGCGCGTGATCGACCCGGCCGGCGTGTCCATCATCTGCGCGCTCGACCACGGCATGACCTCGCCGACGTTCCTGGAGCCGCTCGCGGACATCGCGTCGCGCGCGGCCGAGACCGTGGCGGGCGGCGCCAACGTGATCATGGCGAGCAAAGGCATGATCCGGATCGCCCAGCCCGCGTTCTCGCGGGAAACCTCGCTCGCCATGCTGTTGTCTGCCTCGGCGAGCCCCGACGGCGACCGGCCCGAGATCGTGCAGATCGCCGATGTCGAGGAGGCGTTGCGCCTGGGAGCCGACGCGGTCGTGCTGTTCACCGCGCTCGGCGGCGACACCGAGGCCGGCATGATCGAGATCCTCGCCGGGGTGGGCCGCGAGTGCGAGG
>CAZDXK010000078.1:0-6747 GCA_964509215.1 uncultured Actinomycetes bacterium
GCCAGCCGTCGATCTCGCTCTGGAGCCTGGTCACCATCTCGGTGGTCGGCGGAGCACTCGGCTCGGTCTTCATCCTGATGGTGACCGTGGGCCTTTCGATCCTGTCCTACCGGCGTGGATGGGATCTGGACTCGGTGTCGACGCCCATGGTCACGGCGCTCGGCGACATGGCGACGCTCCCCACCCTGTATCTCGCGACGTTCCTCGTGCGGAACCAGACGATCGACGCGATCGTGTCCGCCGTCTGCGTTGCGGCGGCGATCTACGCGGCGTTGCGTGCCTACACGGTGAGCGTGTCCGTCGTCCGTCGCGTGATCCTGGAGATGACCGGCGTGATCCTGCTGACGCCGATCCTCGACATCCTGTCCGGCGCCCTGCAGGAGAATCGGCTCTCGGAGCTGACGGCGGTGCCCGTGTTGTTGATCTTGATCCCGCCGTTCGTCTCGCAGGCGGGCGCACTAGGAGGGATCTTCTCGTCCCGGATCTCCTCCAAGCTACAGATCGGTGTCATCACGCCTCGCGGGCTGCCGGAGACCCCCGCCCTCGTCGACGGCACCATCGTGTTCGGCTTGGGCGTCGTAGTGTTCTCGTTGATCGGCGCGATCGCCGTCGGGCTGGCGGCGCTCACCGGCCAGGCCCCGGCCTCGCCGGGACGTGTCGCCGCCGCGACGCTCCTTGCCGGCCTGATCGCCACGCCGATCACGATCGTGCTGAGCTACTACCTCGCGATCGTCACATACCGCTTCGGCCTGGACCCGGATAACCAGACCGTGCCGATCATCACGAGCGTCATGGACCTGGCGGGGGTCGCCTGCGTTCTCTTCGTTATGTCAGTATCGGGAGTGCTGCCGCATGGATAACGAACCCAAGACCGTCAAAGAGCTCCTCGTCGAGCTGAAGGACGCCTCCGAGCTCATGGTGGACCTTGCGTACGCAGCCGTGTTCTTCAATGAGGAGAAGCTCGCCCGCGAGGTGGATCGCCTGGAAGAGCGGATGAACGGTCACCTCAGGCGCCTCCGCATCATGGCGATGCTCGCCGCACGCAGCCCGGAAGACGCGGAGGGCATGGCCGGCGTCCTTTGGATCGCCGACGCGATCGAGCGGATCGGCGACGCCGCGTCCGACATCGCACGCGTGGTGGCGGCGCGGCTCGGCATCCCGGACGCGCTCCGCCACGACCTCCGTCACGCCGACGAGATGACCGCGCGCGTGAAGATCCTCTCGGATGCCCCGTCGGCCGGACGAACGCTCCGCGACCTCTCGCTTCCCACCGAGACGGGAATGTGGGTGATGGCCATCCGCAGCGGCATGGACTGGCGTTTCGACCCGGGACCCGACGACGTCGTGAGCGAGCACGACGTGCTGTTGGTGCGCGGGCCCGAGGAGGGAGTGAACCTGGTGCGCCAGCTCGCTGGCGCAGCGCCGCTCTCCCAGGTGGAGGAAGACGACATCCCCGCGCTCTCAGAGCTCGACCGGGCGGTCGACATCCTGGTGGAGATGAAGGACCTGGCCGAGGCGGCGGTGGGTCTCGCGTACTCCTCGCTACTCTTCAACAACCGGTCGCTCGCGGCCGAGGTCGGGGCGCTCGAAGCGCGGAGCGACATCCTTCACGACGAACTGGAGTCGTGGGTGCTCCGCGCCGCCCCGGAGGCGCGCAACCCCGACGAGCTCCGAGGGCTCCTGCGCCTGGCGAGCGCGAGCGAGTACGTCTGCGACTCCGCGCGAGACATGACGTGGTACGTCGAACACGGTGAGCCCCTGCACCCGGTCGTGCAGATGGCTCTGGAGGAGACGGAGGAGACGTTCGCCGAGACCCTCCTCGAGGAGGGCTCGAACGCCGATGGGAAGTCGCTGCGCGACCTCCGAGTGGAGACCGAGACCGGCATGTTCGTCCTGGCCGTCCAACGGGGATCGCGTTGGACCTACCGGCCCCGCGCGGGCTTCGTGTTGAAGGCCGGCGACCGGCTGATCTCCGTCGGCCCGGAGGACGGCGAGGAAGAGCTGCTGGAGCTCTGCAGCGCAGGTCGTCCGGTCGGGGTGGAGGGCTGAGGATGGACGCGTACGTCTACCTGCAGGTGACACCCGGGAAGGTCCCCGCCGTGCTCACTCAGCTCGCCGGACGCTCCGGTCTTCGGCGAGCGCTCGCCGTGGTGGGTGGGTGGGACGTGTTGGTCCAGGTTGAAGGCACCGACCTCGACCAGATCGCCGCGACCGTGCTCTCGCAGCTCCACGGCGTGGACGGTGTGGTCCGAACCATGACCGCTCCGGTCGTGCCGCCGGATCGCGTCGGGATCGCGGGGTTCGGCAACGTTCAGCCGCCGCCGATCGTCGCCGGAGCTTGCTACGTCCACGTGAAGGCGGAGGCGGGCGCAGCTGCAGGACTCGTCGAGCGCGTCTCGGAGATGAAGGACGTGGCCGGCGTGGCGGTCCTGGGTGGCGAGTGGGATCTGTTGATCTGCCTCGCGCAACCCTGGGAGGTGGCGAGCGGCGTGGTGCTGGATGAGATCCACCAGCTCCCCGGAGTCAGGGAGACGAGCACGCTGGTATCGATCGTCTACGAAGAACCCGAGGACGATCGGGACCAGTTCTCTGCCTGGATCTAGCCTGCGTCGGTCAGCGGCAGATCGCGCACCCCGGCGGGGAGCGAGAAGCGCACACGTTCCTCGGCGAGCGTGACCACCTCGACGTCGTCGAACCCGTTCGACGCGAGGAACGCCAGCATCCGGTCGACGAGCCACTCCGGCGCCGAGGCTCCGGAGGTCAGACCGACCGTCGCCGCTCCCGCGAGCCAGGCCGGGTCCACGTCGGTGTCGTCGTCGACGAGGTAGGCCGGCGTGCCGCGTTCCTCGCTGACCTCCGCCAGGCGGTTCGAGTTCGACGAGTTCTTCGAACCGATCACCAGCAGGACGTCCACACGGGGCGCGAGCGCCTTGACCGCGTCCTGACGGTTCGTCGTCGCGTAGCAGATGTCTTCGCGCGGCGGTCCCTCGATCCCCGGGAACCGCTCTCGGAGGATGTCCAGGATGTCGTTCGTCTCGTCGACGGAGAGCGTGGTCTGGGTGAGGTAGGACAGATCGTCCGGGTGATCGATCTGGACGGTCCGCGCCTCCTCGGGGCTCTGGACCAAGATCGTCCGCTCGGGAGCCTGGCCGGTCGTGCCGACGACCTCTTCGTGCCCCGCGTGCCCGATCAGGATGATCGTCCGTCCGTCCTGGGCGAAGCGCCTGGCCTCCATGTGCACCTTGGTGACGAGCGGACAGGTCGCGTCGATGACCTCCAGCCCGCGAACCTTCGAGTTCGAGTACACGTCGGGAGCCACCCCGTGTGCGGACAGGACCACGACCGCTCCCTCGGGCACCTCCATCTCCTCCTCGACGAACACGGCCCCTTTCGACTCGAGGTCGCGCACCACGTGCAGGTTGTGCACGATCTGTTTGCGGACGTAGACGGGCGCGCCGTGTTTGGCCAGGGCGCGCTCGACGGCGTCGACGGCGCGATCCACGCCGGCGCAGTATCCGCGCGGGGATGCGAGGAGGACCTTTCCGCTCACCCATCCATGGTAGCTGCGACGCGGCCGAGACCAAGAGTCATGCCCGGGTTGTGACCTTCGGTCACTGTGGAGTTGTCAGTTCTGAAGTCGTTGTCTAGGGTTGGCCGGTCCGCGACGGACGGTCGTCCGTTCCTTCCCCTGCACGCGAGTGCGCCTCCACCTTCCCAGGATGGCTGGCGCTTGCCTGCGTGCATGAGGGAGTTGGGGCGACCGGACGGATGCGGGCGATAGGTCACACAGAGACCATCGACAACAGGAGGTGATGCAGGCACCCATGACCTACCGCGGGTCGACCGGCTCCGGCGGAGTCCGTAGCCGTCCGGTCGCAAGGAACGGAGCCGCCAGCTCCGGGTCACCGCGGGGGTGGACCCGTTATGACATATCTTTCGATCCTGCGCCGCCACGCCGTGGCTGCGCTCTCCATCGCCGCCATCCTCACGGTGGTCCCCGCAACGATCTCGCACGCGGGGATCCCGGAAGGCCGGCTCGAGGCACCAGCGAAGATCTGCGACTACGACTGGCAGAAGGGCACATGGCACATCAAGCAGTTGATCCGATGCGCCGCCGACCATTGGAACGTTCCGGGCGGCGAGAGCACTGCGCTCGCGGTCGCGGATCGCGAGTCGAAGTTCCGCCCGGACGCCTACAACCCATCGGGGTGCGCCGGCATCTATCAGCACATGCTGAGGTACTGGCCTGGGCGCGCCGCCGCCTATGGGTTCTCGGGATGGTCGGCCTACAATGCCCGCGCGAACATCATCGTCACCATGCGAATGGTCAAGCAGGCTGGATGGGGTCCGTGGAGCTAGCGCCCACGAGCTGACGCGAGCGCATCACGGGTTCAGCCGACCGGACCGCCCGGGCGGGGGCTCGCTTTGACCAGCCCCCTGACCTCGCCGAGCGAGGAAGCCACCTGAGTGGCCCCGGGCGTGTCCCGGTCGGCGATCACCCGCATCCCGGGGAAGCGCTCGCTGACGAGGGCCACCAACCGCTCGTAGGGACCGAACGCCACCACGATGTGTGGTCGTTCGACGTCGATCTGCCCGATAGCGTCGGCTTCGTTCGTCGCGCCGGGCGCGAGCTCCCACTCGGCCGAGACGGCGGCGTTCTTCAGCTGCATGAGGGACTCGTGATCGCCCGCGACGCACAGCACCTTCAACGCCCTGCACATGGCTACAACCAGTCCTTCCGCCTGAAGAACCACCACACGCTGGCGGCCGCTCCGAACATGGTGAGGAGCGCCATCGGATAGCCGAATCGCCATCCGATCTCGGGCATGTTGCGGAAGTTCATCCCATAGATGCCAGCGACCAACGTGGGCACAAGGATCACCGCTCCCCACGAGGTGACCCTCTTCATGATGTCGTTCAGGCGATTGGCCGCTTGGGCGACGCGTACCTCCAAGAGGGACGTCAGCAGGTCGCGGATGTTGTCGGCCAGCTCGACGACGCGGATGACGTGATCCATCACGTCGCGGAAGTACGGACCAAGGGGTGGCGTGGCGATCTCCGGACGTTCCTGGATCAGGTCCAAGCCCTGACGAACCGGCATGGCGAACCGACGCAGCCGCACGACCTCCCGCTTGAGCTGAAAGAGATGCTGCTGGACGTCGCGGACCTCGCCGGTGTCGCGGCTATCTTGCTCCTCATCCGCGAAGACCTCGTCCTCCAACTCGTCGATGTCGTCCTCGAACCGCTCCACCGCCGACAGGTAGTCGTCCACGACCTCATCGATCAGCACGTATATCGCGTAGCCGCCGCCCTCGCAGAGGAGCTCGGGCTGTCGCTCCCACCGGCTCGCGATCTCGGTCATGTCACACACCGGCGACGGTCGCAGCGTGACGATGAAGCGTCGCCCGACGAACGCGTGCAGCTCCTTCTCGATCATGCTTCCGTCGGTCAGCTCGATCGGCCGGAGCACGACGAACGCGTAGTCTTGGAAGATCTCGACCTTCGGGCGCTGGTGGCGGTGCTTGACGTCTTCGATCGTGAGCGGATGGAGGCCGAACGTCGCCTCCAGCCCCACGAGATCCTCGTCGGTGGGGTCGACAGCGTCGAGCCAGAGGAACGCGTCGTCGCGGGACAGAACGTCGTCCATGTCCGACGGATCCACCTGCTCGTCCGACGCCTTCCCACCAACGAACAACCGACTCGTGATCATCGTGGGGAGCCTAGCCGATGGCTCGTCTACACTCGCCCTCCATGCCGGTCCCCGAGCACATCCAACGGTTCTGGAAGGCGCTGGACGACCGCCTCGCCCAAGCGGAGCCGACGTGGTGGGGCGCCGTCGTCACGGATGAGCGATACCCGGCCATCTGGGACATCAACTACGCGCGCGTCGACGCGGCCACGCCCGATCTCGCGCTCGCCGAGGTCAGCGATGCGCTGCTGCTGGCGCTCTCCGAGGTGGGGACGGACACCTTCCACGTGGTCTGCTTCCACCCGGAGGAGACCACCAGTCTGCTCGTGGAGCTCTCCACGCTCGGCCACACGCTGTCCTGGGACGTGGTCATGGATCAGATGACCGAACCCACCGTGCGCCCCGTCGACGCGCGCGTGGAGCCGTTGGACCCGGGCGGCGAGCTCTGGTCGCGCGTCGAAGAGTCGCTCGCGTTGTTCGGCAACGATCCGACGGTCGCCCAACAGCTCCGGGCGATCGAGGAGGTGACGTTCGCGGCAGGTCACAAGCGGTGGCTCGGCGTCCGAGACGACGAGGGCGTGATCGTCGCGCTGGCGGCGCTGGTGCTCCTAGAGGGCGTCGGCTATCTGGACAACGTCGCCACGTTCCCTGACGCACGCGGCCGCGGGTTGGCGTCCTCGGTCGTGGCGCGGGCGATCGATCTGGCTCGTGAGGGTGGCGCCGACCACGTGAGCCTCTTCGCGGACCCCGACGACGTCGCGGTCGTCCGGATGTACGAGCTGCTCGGCTTCCGGGAGGTCGGCCGGCTCGCCTCGACCCGGGGATCGGTCGGCGACCTCCCCGTGCGGGACGCCCGATGACGATCTACTCGACGAACTTGTAGCCGAGGCCTCGCACAGTCAATAGGTGCGCCGGATCGTGCGGGTCCGCCTCGATCTTCTTGCGGAGGCGCTTCACATGAACGTCGAGCGTCTTCGTGTCGCCGAAGTAGTCGGCACCCCAGACCTCCTCGATCAGGAAGTCCCGCGTGAGCAGCCGGCCCTTCCGCCGGAGGAAGG
>CAZDXK010000079.1:0-6744 GCA_964509215.1 uncultured Actinomycetes bacterium
AGAGCGCCGAGTCGGTTACGCGGGAGCCCATGCCGGCTCCGCGGCCTCCAGCAACGCCCCGAGGCCCTCGCGCACCTCCCCGAGACTGGCTCCCCACGGGACGACGATGGTGAGACCGTCCCGCTCGATGCCCTCCTCGAGGAGGCAACACTTCGTGAGGGTCGGGACGGCGGATCCTTTGGCCAGCTCCCGCGGACACATGTCGACGTTGGGGGCGTCGTCTCCGTAAACGTGCCGGTGGATCTCCCGCGATCGCGCACAGCCGACGAGGACCCAGTCGGCCCGTGGAGGACGCTGGTCGAGGTAGAGCGTCTCGGCACCCACCGGGGCGACGCCGGACCCACGGCATGGGAACAGGTATCTCGCCGACGGACGCGTGGCCGCGAGCTGCAGAAGGTCCACGATCTCGGGACGAAGATCGACCGGAGGCAGATCGTCTGCCGTCTCCAAGATGCGCTCAAGCTGATCGACGAGCTTCGGCGGAGCCGGGGGCGCCACCTCCACGATCCGCAACGGGATCGGAGACGGCTCCAGGATGAAGTTGACGTGCTCGTACCGTCCCAGGACGACGACACAACGCTTGCCCGGCGCGAGGTCGTGGGCGGCCCGGGCGAGCTGCGTCGGGACGGCCGTGTCCACCCCGCCGGCGACCACGTAGGCCGTCTCATCGGGCCCCGCCAGCACTTCGACGTCGATGATCGGCGAGAAGAGCGGCTCGTCGGATGCCTTCGTCACCCGGAGCACCGACACATCGGTCCCGCGCCTAGCGACGATGTACTCGGTTCGACGGTACGCCTCGAGCCCGATGAAACGCTGGCGGAGATCCGGCGGCGAGAGCGGGACGTCTACGTCGGCGATCGAGACGCCTCGGTATCGCCTGGGAACGAGGTTCCTCATGCCTCGACCTCGGTCTTGCTTTCGGCACCACCCACGGGGCGGGACAGTTGCACGGTGTCGGCACGCAACCCGAGGCGGAGCGCCTCGAGACCGATGAGGTCGTCGGGTGCGACGTTCCCGAGGTTCACATCGGACCCGAAGCGCGAGATGAACCAGGCCTGCTGATCCTTCCTGGGGGCCTCGAAGATGACGCGGGGAAGCCCCACGGCTGCGACGACGGCTTCCACGACGCCTTCACGAACCGCGCCGTCCGGATCGTAGAGGCCTACCGTGCCGCTCTCGCGGCCTTCGGCGAGCACCCAGCTAGCGCCCGCGTCGACGTCACCCGCGATCTCCTCGCTCCAGGCCGTGGGGGAGACGGGAACGTTCGGATCCTTCGAGCCGACCTCCGAGAGGACGACGAATCGCCCCACGGCCTGGGTGATCAGCCGTCGTTTCTCCGGGATCGGCATGCCGACGGCGCCGTTCGATATCTCGACGCACGGGAACCCCACCTCGGCCGCCCAGGAGAGGCACGACTCCGCCCGGCCCTGCGCCCATGCCACCTCGAGGAGCGTGCCGCCCACGCACGCACGGATGCCATGACCGGCGAGCAGCGCGACTTTCTCGGGCACGTCTGGGTCGAGGTATGCCGTTCCCCATCCGAACTTCCAGATGTCCATCATGGTGCCCGCCCTGGTGACCAGGGACTCGACCTCCAAGGGCGGGATGCCCTTGTCCAGCACGTGCGTCAGACCGGCCATCCGAGGTTTCACGCTGCGAGGCGGGAGGTCAAGGAATCTCGGCACCCGATGCATCATCCTCTATGGTAGATGTGTCTTCATCGTAGTGGAAGTCCGAGCACCCCGATCCCCCGGACGCGCGGGTAGGCTCGACGGATGTTGACCGGCCACCGGTGGAAGATCGTCACCGTTCGCGGGATCCCGCTGTACGTGAGCACGTCGTGGGTGTGGATCGCCGCGATCTACGTCTGGTCCCAATACAGCGACCTGACGATCAACCGTGGCGTGCCCGAGGGCTCGGCCGAGGCGGTGCTCCTCGCGATCTTCGCGGCGGCGCTCTTCTTCTCGAGCATCCTGGCGCACGAGACCGCGCACGCCGTGATGGCGCGCGGGCTCGGCCTGCCGGTCCGCGGCGTGACGCTCGTGTTCTGGGGTGGCGCGACCGAGACGCGGTCCGACATCCGAGGGCCGCTCGGGGAGTTCCTGGTGGCCTTCGTCGGGCCTGCGACGACGCTGGCTCTTTCGGGTGTGTTCTGGGTGGCTCACATCGTCACCGCAGGGGTCCTCTCGGGGATCGTCGGGTATCTGGCTTGGCTGTCGCTGATCTTCGCCGCGTTGAACGCGCTGCCGGGATTCCCGCTCGACGGAGGGCGGATGCTCCTGGCCGCCGTGTGGGGGCTCACGAAGAACCGCCGGACGGCGATGCGCGTCGCGGGATGGTCGGGTGTCCTTGTCGGTCTCGTCTTCGGCACGGGCGCGGTGTGGTTCATCGCCAACGGGGTCGTGGGGATGGGCATCTTCGCGGGTTATATCGCCGCCATCCTGATCTCGACGGGCCGGGGCATGGAGCAGCGGATCGCCTTCCGCGACCAGTTGATGAAGGGGCGGGTCGCCGATGCGATGCGACCACCTCCCCCGACGATCCCCGCCGCGATGAGCCTGGCGGAAGCTTTGGATCACGCGCTCCGCGGCGCCCCGGACGAGCCGTTCCCGGTGGTCGACGAACACGGGCGCGTGATGGGTTCCGTCTCGATGCGGAGCGCGCGCCGGGTGGGCGCTCGCGATCCGCTGCGCGCGGTGCGCGACGCGTTGATCCCTTTGAACCAGACCACGGTGCTCGGCCCCGACGAGACCCTCGACGGGGCGTTCGAGTGGCTCGGGGGCGAGACCGGTCTGGTGGTCGATGACGGCGTCCTGGTCGGTGCGCTCGCTCCGGGAGACGTCGAGAACTGGTACCGCCGGGTGATCGAAGGGCGTTCGGCGCCGACGGGGTTCGCGACGCTCCCACCGCGCCCGGACCTCTGAACGGACCTGCCTGCACACGGTGCCGACCTGTCGGTATCCCGAAGTAGCATCCTGGTCGATGACCCCCCTCATACCGGACCCCCAGCAGGAACGGGTCCTGGCTCACAGCGCCGGCGCCCTGCTGGTGACGGGTGGCCCCGGCACCGGGAAAAGCGCGATCCTCCGCGAGTGCTTCGCCCGGTTGCTGGAGGGCGGCGCCGATCCGGAACGGGTGGCGTTCGTCGTGGGTTCCCGGCGGGCTCGTGACGAGGCACGCGAGGCGTTGCTCGAGCGGTTCCGGGGCTCGCTCCCCGAGCTCCGCGTCGTGACCATCCACGGGCTGGCGCGCCACGTCTTGAACGCACGGTTCCGACGGCTCGACTACCCGGAGCCGCCCGACCTGCTGCCCGCGGGCGATCAGTTCGCGTTGGTGCAGGACCTGCTGAGCGAGCAGGACCCCGAGGCGTGGCCGGCGTACGGACACATGCTGGGCATGCGCGCGTTCGCCGACGAGATCCGGCAGTTCCTGTCGCGCGCGCAGGAGGCGCTCCTCAACCCCGAAGACATCGAGGTTCGTGCCGACAAGGCCGGCTTGACCGGGTGGAAGGAGCTCGCGCGCTTCTATCGGGAGTATCAAGACGTGATCGACGGGAGGAACGTCGTCGACTTCGCGGCGTTGTTGCAGCGGGCGGCACAGGTGGCCACCGACGGTGAGCCGCTGCTGGAGCACCTGTTGGTCGACGACTATCAGGACTCGACGTTCGCCGCCGAGGCGATCGTGGCAGGGCTGGCGCCGGCCGACCTGATCGTGGCAGGCGATCCCGAGGCGCACGTCTTCTCGTTCCAGGGGGCGTCCGACATCCCGATCCGCCGGTTCGCCGAGCGGTTCGGCGGGGCTGGCGTGATCGAGCTGGAGACACCGCACCGCGCCGGAACGGCCGTCACCGTCGAGGCATGGACCGCGCCGCACACGTCGGAGGAGCACGCCGCGATCGCCCGAGAGCTCCGTCGGCTCCACGTAGAGGAGGGCGTGCGCTGGAGCGAGCTCGCCGTCGTGGTCAGGCGGCAGGGCGCGCACGTGGGATCGCTCTTACGTGCGCTCGACGACGCCGGCGTGCCGCGCACGCTCCCCGAGAGCGGTATGGCGCTCACGGCGGAGCCTGCCACCTTCCCCTACGTCCTGGCGCTCCGATGGCTGACGGCCGACGCCGATGCGCGCGAGCAGCTCGTCGAATCCGTCCTCACGTCGGACCTGGTTCGGCTCTCGCCGGCCGCAGCCCGCGGCTTGATGCGCGCCGCGCAAGCGGCGGAAGGAACGATCGGCGCGGCGCTGCAGCACACGGACGGGCTCACCCAGGCCGAGGCCGACGAGATCCATTCGGTGCGCGACGTCCTCGCGCGAGCGGGGACCGTGGCGGACCGGTCGGTGCTCGACGCGTTCCGGATCCTGTGGCAGGACCTGCCGTATTCGTCGCGCCTGGTGACGGACGCCGAACACTCCGCCGGCGCCCGACGAGAGATCGACGTCGTCGTCGGCCTGTCCGGCGTGATCGCCGAGGCCGGCGACTCGCCCGACACCTCGACACAGGCGTTCGTACGGTCGCTCGATGCTGGCGAACATGGTCCGGGCTATCGGGGGACGGATCCGACGGCGATCGACGCGGTGCGGGTGCTGACAGCGCACGGCGCCGTCGGAAGCGAGCTCGACACGGTCGTCGTCGCGGGGGCTGTGGAGGGGAACTTCCCAAGCCTATCTCGGCCCGAGCCGATGTTCGACCTCGCGGCGCTGGACCGGCCGATCTCGCAGTCCGAGCGCAACCGCGCCCGCCTGGAGGACGAACGACGGCTGTTCCGCATGATGCTCGGTCGCGCCAGGACCAGGGTCGTGTTGACCGCGAGCGAGACGCACACCGACGGGTCGGTCGCCACGTCGCGGTTCGTCGATGAGCGAGGGGCCGCGTGGTCCCCGATCCCACAGGGACCGTTCGAGGAGCCGGTATCGGTACGGGAGGCGACCGCTACATGGCGCCGCACCCTCGCGGACCTGGACGTGCCGCGCGCTCGACGGCTGGCGGCGCTCGAGGGCCTGGTCGCGCTCGGCGTCGATCCGAAGCGGTGGTGGTTCCAGCGCGGATGGACCGACACCGATGCCCCGCTCCACGAGACCATCCGGGTCTCCTACTCCAAGCTCTCCACGCTCGAGAACTGCGAGCTGCAGTACGTGTTGTCCGCGGAGCTCGGGCTGGGGAGCCTGGTCGGCTACCAGGCGTGGGTGGGCAAGACCGTCCACAAGATCATCGAGGACTGCGAGAACGGCGCCGTCGAGCGCACCCTCGAGAAGCTGAAGGCCGAGGTCGACGCGCGCTGGCGCCCGCAGGAGTTCCCCTCGACAGCGGTCTCGGAGACGTGGCTGCGACTGGTCAAGGATCGGATGCTGCCCAACTGGTTCGAGCGGTTCGGAGAGCATCCCGCCACCGGCACCGAGCGCGGGTTCGAGTTCGAGTACGACGGGGTGACGCTGAATGGCTACATCGACCGGATCGGCCCCGACCCGCTCGGGTTCGGCGCACGCATCACCGACTACAAGACGGGCGGCACGTACGCCATGCCCAAGGCGAACGAGAGCCTGCAGCTCGGCATCTACTACCTCGCCGCCCAGGAAGCAGAGGACCTCAGGGAGGTCGGGGCCATCACCGGCGTGGAGCTCGCGTACCTGAAGGGCCACTACAAGACCGGCGACATCGAGATGCGCGAATGGGAGGTCGGCTCCGGTGAGCGTGAGGCCGAGTACCAACAGCGGATGCGGGAGCGTCTCTCGTGGCTGATCGCCGAGCTCCGCCGCCTGGACTCGGAGGAGCGCTACCGGCCGAACTCGCAGGCCGACTGCTTCTTCTGCGATTTCAAGACGCTCTGCTCGCTGTACCCACAGGGCGCGCCGCTGTTCCCGACGGACGGTGGATCGTGACCGAGCGAGCCTACCCGCCGGAGATAGTCGCCGTGATGGGCGGCCGCGCGCCGACCGATGAGCAATGGACGGCCATCTCGTGGCCGCTGGAGCCCTTCGTGCTGGTCGCCGGGGCGGGCTCGGGCAAGACCTCCGTGATGGCCGCGCGCGTCGTTTACCTTGCGCTCGCCGCGACCGGGCGGCTCGGCGAGAACGACGACGAGCCCGGGGTGTTGCCCGGCAACGTGCTCTGCCTGACGTTCACGAACAAGGCGACGGAGAACCTCCAGCAGCGGATCCGTCGCGCGCTCGCCGGCCTGCATCTCGAGGAGGGAGAGGAGCCCGAGGTCATGAACTACCACGGGTTCGCCGCGAAGCTGCTCGATCGGTACGGCATGCTCGCGGGCATCGAGCCGGATCAGCGGGTCCTTTCCCCCGCGCAACGCACGGAGCTGTGCGCTCGCGTCATGGACCTGATGACGTTCGAGCACGTGAAGACCGAGACCCAGGGCGCGGTGATCGACAACATCCTGCTGCTGGACGATCAGGCCTCGAACCACCGACGCACGCCCGAAGAGATCATCGCGTTCAACGAGGACCGGCTGGAGCAGCTGAAGGAGCACCGCTCCGACCGCGCGTATCACGCCGCGCTCGAGCGGATCGAGCTGGCCACAGGAGCCTCTTTCTTCCGCCGGTTGAAGCGGGACCTGGGAGCGATCGACTTCGGCGACCAGATCTCGCTGGCGCTCAAGGTGGTCGAGGAGCACCCGCAGGTGGCGGCGGAGTACCGACAGCGGTTCGGAGCGGTGCTGCTCGACGAGTACCAGGACACCGACGTCGCCCAGGCCAAGCTGATCGCCGGGGTGTTCGGCGGCGGACACGCCGTGACCGCGGTGG
>CAZDXK010000080.1:0-2918 GCA_964509215.1 uncultured Actinomycetes bacterium
GACTTCGTGCGCTACATCTACCGGGTGGAGTTCGTGCGGCCGGAGGCGCAGCAGGCGAAGCCCCAGCGCGTCTCGGACAACCGCGCGGCGGTCGAGAGCGGCGGCGACGAAGCAGCCGCAGCGCAGGGGGGCAACCCGCAGCAGGTCATCAGCGACAAGGTGCCGCGTAACGCCCCGTGCCCGTGCGGATCGGGCAAGAAATACAAGAAGTGCCACGGTGCCGCCGTGTAGCGGCGAGCTCGACGTGCAGATGTGACGGAGGCCGGCCCGAAGGGCCGGCCTCCGTCGTGCGGAGAGGGGGGTACCTCACCGGCATTGGTGGCATGCCGAGCCGTTGACGACGATCGGCTGCCACGCCGTTCCATCGCTCGGGGATGCCTCACGGTTCACCGTGGTCGGTCCGCCGGCCAGCTGATCGCCCACCGAGAACGCCGGGGCGGCCGGGCCGCGCTCCACGGTCGTCCCACGATCCGTCGTCGCGATCAGCGATACCGCGAAGAGCACCGCCAGGATCAGCGCGAGGATCCACCCAGCTGACCGATCGACGCCCGACTTCGTTGCCTGGATCGTTCCGAGCTCCCTGGTGCTCATCGTGTGCCCCTTTCTGTCCTGCCGCTCCTTCGCGGCCACATGTGAACCGTAGGCCTCCCGTGCTCAGCGCTGCGTGGCGCCGCACACCTGGCAGCGGTGACGTTCGTCACCGCTGCTACGATGCCGACCCGATGAGCGATCACACGGAACGCCTCGCGAAGATCTCCGAGCGTCTGTCTGCCGCGAAGGAGTTCCTTTGACGTCGACGGCAAGCGCACCCAGGTAGCCGAGCTCGACCGACAGGCGTCCGATCCGTCGCTCTGGGACGATCCCGCTCGCGCCACGCAGATCACGTCGAAGCTCTCGCGGCTGAAGGCAGAGGTCGAGCTTCACGAAGCACTGCAGCGCAAGGTGGACGACACGCGCGCGCTGGACGAGCTTCTCAGCGAAGAAGGGGCCGATGCCGAGCTCGAGCGGGAGTTGGCGACCTCGGTGGGCGCACTGGAGCAGGACCTGGAGAAGCTGGAGCTCGCCGCGCTGCTCTCCGGCGAATACGACTCGGCCCACGCGATCGGCACGATCAACGCGGGCGCCGGGGGGACGGAGTCGCAGGACTGGGCCGAGATGCTGCTGCGGATGTATACGCGGTGGGCCGAGCGTCTCGGGTTCGACCTGGACCTGGACGAGATCCATCACGGAGAAGAGGCGGGCATCAAGTCCGTCACGTTCACCCTGCGGGGGCAGAACGCGTACGGGCTGCTCTCGACCGAGCGCGGCGTGCATCGGCTCGTGCGGATCAGCCCGTTCGACGCGCAGAGGCGACGCCACACGTCGTTCGCGAACCTCGACGTGATCCCGCTGCTCGATGACGTAGACGACGAGGACGTCGACATCGATCCGGACGACCTGCGGATCGACGTGTATCGCTCATCCGGGCCCGGGGGCCAGTCGGTCAACACCACCGATTCTGCGGTCCGTATCACGCACCTGCCGACGGGCATCACCGCCGCCTGTCAGAACGAGCGCTCGCAACTGCAGAACCGCGCCGTCGCCATGCAGATCCTGAAAGCCCGCCTGGCGGAGCTCGCCAGGCGCGAGCGTGAGGTGAAGATCGACAACCTGCGGGGCGAACGCAAGGCGGTCGACTTCGGTTCGCAGATCCGCTCCTACGTCTTGGCGCCGTATCAGATGGTGAAGGACCATCGCACGGACCTGGAGGTCGGCGATCCGTCGCGCGTGCTCGACGGCGACCTCGATCGGTTCATCGAGGCGGAGCTCCGTCGCCGCGCATCCGATCGATCGTAGGCGTCGCTCGTCCGTATGCTCCCGGCCATGTCCAGCCTTCCCGGTCTCTCTTCCGCACAGAAGCGCCGTTCGTTCGTGGCCCTCGTCGTCGCGCTTATCGTGGCCGCCGCCGTCGTGGCGTTCGCGCTCTCCCGCGATGCCGACGACGGGGCATCGGGTGCGTCCTCACCGAGCTCGGATGCGTCGGCGTCGCCGGGTGAGGTGAGCCTGCAGACCGCCTGCGGAGAGATCGCCCCCGACATGGCGCTGCGGGTGGAAGCGCTCCGCCGGACGGCGGAGGCCGTGCGCACGGACATCGCCGCCATGGAGACACAGGGCAACACGGCTGACGCGGAACAAGCGACCCTGGTCGCCGTGGCGCTCGAGAACATGGCCGACGCTCAGGCGAACCAGAAGGGCGTCCGCCGCGCGACACGCGAGCTGGGAGAGACGCTCTCGTCCATCTGCTGACCAGGCCGTGGTGGCCCTGGGTTCCTCCGCGCTCGTGCGGATCGAGACGGGTTGCTACCCGCCCGGCAGCGAGGGGTTCGAGGCGAGCGCCGGGGACGTCACCGGCCGACCGCCAGCGAGGTGAGACCGCCCCGCGAGAAGCGCCAAGGCGTACAGCGCGGCCACGCCGATCAACAGCGCCCGGTACCCCACGATGAGCGCGCCGTACTCGAGCACGCCGCCGGCGATCGCTCCCAACAGGTTCGTGCCGAAGGCGATCGTCGACGACCCGACGTCCCTGAACCGGTCGGCGAATATGAGGTTCGCGAGGAAGACCGGCGCGAACCCCAAGCCCACGGCTGCGCCGAACCGAGGAACGAAGTCCAGCCCCAGGAGCAGATCCGGCGGCACGGCCCACGCCAAGACCAAGGCCGCGAACAGTGGCACGTAGAGCCGGGACGGCCGCCGGAATCGGAAGCGGCGCGTCACCTCTATGGCCAGGTACACGGAGGTGAGGATGCCGGCGAACACCAACGCGTTCACGAACCAGGTGGTCCCGAACAGCAGCGCGAAATGCACGACGTTCGTCGTCTCCAACAGCAAGAACGCCGCACCCATGAAGAACAGGTCCAGGTAGCCGCGCATCTGCCGGA
>CAZDXK010000080.1:3018-6727 GCA_964509215.1 uncultured Actinomycetes bacterium
CGGGCTTCAGGTGGGCGCGGACCTCGCGCATCGCCTCCTCGGTGAACAGGTAGCTCTCGAGCCGGAGCGAGGACTGCCCGGCGAGGACCGTGAGCGAGTCCGGGATCGCGAACAGGACCAGGTCGTAGCGTCGATCGGTGTCGTGCAGGAATGAACGGCCGTCCTCGATGTGCACAGACACCCTGGGATCTTGGTACGGACGGTCCGGGTGCAGGTCGCGCCCCAGCCGATACAACAGCGGGTCGATCTCCACCGCGTCGACGTGCGCCGCCCCCTGGGACAAAGCGATGGCGAGGTCGTTGCCGCTCCCCGCCCCGATGATGAGCACATCGGTGAGTGGGTTCCCCGGCGCACGCCGGTAGGGCTCGAACCGGAACGTCTGGTGGGCTTCCATGTATGACAGCGGCATGATCCGTTGATGAGGCCGGCCATTCACGCTGATCCCTAGGCTGCCGTCGACGTCGACGGGCGTCGTCGTGACCCGGTAGTACGGGGACCATTGGGTCCTCGGCGCGAACGACAGCACACCTAGGACCATCAGCGCGACGGCGAGCGGAGCCAGCTGCAGGACGCGCGACCGGTCCATCACTCCGACGAAGATCGCCACGACGACCATCCCCCACGCCAGAGGCGGCGCCTGAAGGAGGGCCAGAGCGGAGAATGCGGCGATCCCCAGGATGCTGCCGAGGATGTCCAACCGGTAGGCCTCGAGCGCCTCGAACCGAACGAAGGTGCGAGCCACGCCCTCGGCGGTCGCGGCCATGGTGGTGAACGACAGGGCGAAGATCACCGTCAGGGAGATCCAGGTCGGCAGCGGGGACCACCCGAATCCGCCGACCAACTGCAGCTCTCCGTTCACGCGACCGCCCTCGACGGGGAACAGTCCGAGGAACGTGACCAGACCCGCGAACGCAAGCGGGGCGAGCCGAAAGAGGCTGTGTCGTGCGTGGGCGCGGAGGAACCCCACACCCACGCCGAGGAAGCTCGCCAGCAGGACGAAGTTCGTGAAGAAGGAGAGGTAAACGACGTAGGCACCGGTCCACCGGATCAGCCCGAGCTCGACGAACAGCATGAGGAAGCTGAGGAGGATCAGGCGCGCTGGGGACGCTCGGTCGGTCAACGAGCGGCTCGGCGTTCCCGGAGCGACGCTGCAGGGATCGACGTCAGTAGTACGAACCAGACGACCAAGCCGGCGAGCGCGCCTCGGGCGACGTCGTCGTCCCGATAGACCAGGCGGATCTCGTGCCTCCCGGCGGGGACCGCGACCCCCTGGACGAGGTAGTCGGTCGCGAGCAACGGCGCGGACCGCCCGTCCACCGTCGCCGACCAGCCCGCGTCGTAGCCGTTCCTCACGACGACGAGCGCCGGCGCGGCGGTGTCGACACTGATGCGGACGTCTTCGGACGTGACTTCCTGGTACGCCGTTGAGCCGGGTACCGGGTCCGGGGACGCCCGGATGCCCGGATCCTGCTCGACGTAGGCCATCTGCGCCGGGTCGAAGCGCGGGTCCAGGACCGCTTCGAGCGCGTCCGCCGGCCGGTCGACCTGCGTCCACATCTGGACGAGCGAGACGCGCGGCTCCCACCCATACACCTGCACGAGGTCGTAGTCGTCCGCGCTCGCCACGACCCTGCCCTCCGGGACCGCCTCGACACCCGTGGGCACCACGAGGTACCGGACGCCCATCAGGCGGACGTTCGACAGCGTCGGGAACCCGATCACCGATGCGTTGTAGAAGACCGGGTTGGAGTTGGTCGCGCGGATGTACGTCCAATATCGCGGGAGCTGCACCGGGTTGTAGCCGAGCACGTCGGGGATGCCGAACAGCGTCCCGCGCTCCATGGCGAGCGCGGGCCAATCCTGCGGTCGTTGGGTGAAGAGGTATCCCTTGTCGAAGCTCGCGGCCGGCGGCGCGTACGTCAGGTACCGATCGGGCTGGCCGCGGATGATGTCGACGAGCTTCGTGGGGCGAAGGAAGTCGGCCTCGGCAAGGTCGGGGTAGCGCAGCACCTGGGGGACGAGGTTCGGACGTTCACCGACCTCGAGCCCGGTGTAGATCGTGCCGCCCTGATACAGACCCGAGTAGACGGCGCTCGCGAGGAGCTCGATCCCAGCGATGACCACGACGGACGTCATCACCCAGCGCTTGCGAGCCGTCGCCAGCCAGTAGAGCGCAGGCACTGCGGCCAGCGTCGCGACGGCGAGGAGGATGAATCGGTACGGCCTCCCGCCCAAGACGAGCGACAACCCGAGGAAGAGCGCGACGGCGCCTCCGAGCAGCCACCGGGCGCGCGGTGCCGTCATCGGCCGATCGCGGAGCCCCTGCAGTCCCACGGCACCCAATACCGGGATCGCGATCATCGACAGGTACCGCATCCGCCCGGGGTTGTGGAGATACACGTCGCCGAACGGCAGCTTGAGCAGAAGCGTCTGGAACCACCCGGCGGTGACGATCACGTTCAGCATGAGGAGCCACGTCAGGACCAAACACCCGCCGAACGCCCAGACGAGCGCCCGGTGCGCGCGGTCGCGCCACGCGAACAGGATAGAGAGCAGCACGACCGCGCCGACGTACGCACCAGGCGCGGAGCCGAAGGCGAGCGGCCACGCCGCCCACACACCGTTCGTCGCGAGCGGACGATCCTGGATGCCGGCCGCCGACCGCACCGGTTGACCGAGCGCGTCGTAGCCGCCGTGCAGGCTTGACGACCCGATGAACGCCAGGCGTGGGATCAAGATCGCCAGGCTCGCGAGCGGCATGGCGACCAGGAAGAGGCACGTGCGGCCCGCCACGGTCCACCCTCCGACCTCGCCGCGGCGGACGGCGGCGACCGACGTCGCGATCAGATACGCCGCCAACAGCAGCGAGCACATCACCAGTCCGTGGCTCATGTGCGCGCTCGCGACCTGGGACCACGCGAACGCCGCGAGCGCGAGCCACGCCAGCCGGCGAGACCATCGATCGGCCTGCCGGTATCCCGATGCGCCCACGAGCGCGATCGTGGTCCACGCCAGGAACCCAGCGAACGGCAGCCCGATCGCCATGTCCGAGGTCGACATCAGCATGCCGAGGCACAGGCCGCCGACGGTGGCGACCGGTCTCGACATGGACTCCTTGCGCAGGAACCAGAACAGTCCAAGTCCCGCGAGCATCGGGTCGAACACGATCAGCGCTCGCATGGCGGCGCCGGGCGACAACGCGGAGAACAGGACCATCGGCGGCACGTACAGCCAGCCGCTCTGTGGGTCGGCCGCGAACCGGTAGCCGAGCATCTCGTTCGGGTTCCAGAGCGGGATGTGACCCGCCGACAGCTCCCGTCCCAGGAACGAGAACCGCGGCAGCCAGAACGCCAGGATGTCGGGGTGATCGTTCGTGAGCAGTGGGTGGAACGCGAACCCGCGGAGAGCGAACAGGACGCCGGCGGCGATGATAGCGGGGCCGGCACAGGCGGCGCCCACCCGTCGCAGCCGTTGGTGCCGATCCGTGGCTGCAGCTTCGCGGGGCGGGGTCTCGATCCCCGTGATGGTGCTGCTCATGACGCCTGAGCCTACGGGAACCTCCCCGTCTTCGAGGGTTCCTTTGGTAGGGTGAACCGGTCGTTCGACCCCCTCGCACACCCCTAAGGAAGTCACCTCATGATCAGCCTGCAGACAGTCACCAAGGTGTACCGCAACGGTGTCACCGCCCTCGAGGACGTCTCCGTCGAGG
>CAZDXK010000081.1:0-6688 GCA_964509215.1 uncultured Actinomycetes bacterium
CCGTGCACTCGACCCGCAAGGAGGCGCGAGCGATGCGAGTTTCGATCCACGACCTGCGTGCGTGGAAGGCGGAAGGCAAGCGGTTCGTGATGCTGACCGCATACGACTTCCCCACCGCACAGATCCTCGACCGAGCCGGGGTTCCCGTGTTGCTGGTGGGAGACTCGCTCGGCCGCAACGTCCTCGGCTACCCGAACGAGCTGCCGGTCACCATGGACGAGATGCTCCATCACGTGAGGGCCGTCTCTCGCGGCGCCGAGCACGCGATGGTGGTCGGCGACATGCCGTTCATGTCGTTCCAGGCTTCGGTGGAGGAGGGGGTACGCAACGCCGGGCGGCTCATCAAGGAGGGCGGCGCCCATGCCGTGAAGATCGAGGGGCTGCAGCTCGACCTGGTGCAGCGGTTGGTCGACATCGGTATCCCGGTCATGGCCCACGTCGGCCTCACCCCGCAGTCCGTCTACGGTTTGGGCGGGTTCAAGGTGCAGGGCAGGGGCGAAGCGGCAACGAAGGTCATGGAGCAGGCGACGCAGCTCGAGAAGGCGGGCGCGTTCGCCGTCGTGCTGGAGGCCATGCCCGCCGAGCTGGGAGACGAGATCTCGCGATCGCTCCAGGTCCCTACCATCGGGATCGGCGCGGGTCCCGGCTGCGACGCGCAGGTCCTGGTCATCCACGACCTCCTCGGCCTCACCGAGAAGCCGCCCAAGCTCGCGAAGGCCTACGCGGACCTTCGGGGGACGATGACCAGGGCGGTGGAGGCGTTCGTCGCAGACGTGGAAAGCGGCTCGTTCCCGGACCCCGACCATTCTTACTCGTAGCGGAGCCCGTCAGGCCACGAGAATCGCGTACCAGGATGGCGATGAGGCCGTGGCGCCCGCCCTAGACTCGCCATATGGTGGCGTCGCGCGATCGGAAGGTCACGATCTTGCTCGCTGTTGCCGCGATCGTGGCTGTCGCGGTCCTCGCAACGATCGGGATCCACGCGCACCGGTCCCCCGATGGACGGGTCGCGAGCGACTCCCTGCTTGTCGGGATCGCTTTCAGCGGCGCCGCCGTCGCCCTGACGC
Organism: uncultured Actinomycetes bacterium; assembly: GCA_964509215.1. GTDB lineage: Bacteria > Actinomycetota > UBA4738 > UBA4738 > HRBIN12 > JBBQVZ01. The sequence continues at coordinate 1,068 of CAZDXK010000081.1, forward strand.
GCTATCGAAGCTCCGGTGACACCCAACCGTTGTTCGTCGGGACCGGATTGCTGGTGGTCGCGATCCAGATGGTCGGCTTCGACGAGCATCGGCTGCTCTCCGGCTCATCTTCGGGATGGGGCGGAGTCGTGCTTCCCTCGCTCGCGTGGTTCATCGCCTGGCTGATCGCATCGGCCGCGTTCGTCCTGGCCCGCCCGTGGTGGGACCGGCGAGGCCGGGCCCCGGTCAGGCCGCTGCTCGTCCTCGGGACCGCCGTGGCAACGCTGCTCGTCCTCGACCTGTTGCTCATCGCGTTCCGTCATTCGCTCCCAAGCGTGACGAATGAGCAGCTGCTCGCCGGCGGCGCGTTCGCGAACACATCGACCCTGCAATGGATCGTGGGCGGCGCGGCGGTCATGCTCCTCGCGGTCGCCACGTGGCGTGAGGCGACCGCGGGCGGCGACCTTCGGTCGCCCCACTCGTGGCTGGCAGCGGCGTGGTCGATCGCCGCCGGTGCGCAGGTCGCCATGCTCGCCCATCCCGTCTCCTTCCGCCCACTCCTGATCCCGGCGGACCTCCTCTTCCCCATCTGCGTGGCGGTCGCTCTGGTGGCATTCCTTGCGCCGCAAGGTGCCGAGGCCTCCCGGGCGCGCCGCGCCAACGACCGGGCTCAGGAGGTCATGGGCGGTCGGGCCGAGATCGCCGCCATGATCTCGCACGAGGTCCGGGGACCCGTGAGCACGATCCGCGGTCTCGCGGGGACGGCGCTCTCGCACTACGAACGGCTCAGCGACGACGAGCGGCGCGAGCTCCTGGACCTGATCGAGCAGGAGTCCCGCCGGCTCCTGGCCACGGTGACGCAGGCGTCCACCGCGCTCAAGGTCGACGCGGCCACCGTCAGCTACGACATCAGGGCTCATGACCTTGGCGCCGCCGTCCGTGCGGGGATCGCCGCCGCCGATGTTGGGAACCACCCGCTCGCCGTCGACCTCGCGGAGGGCGAGGTCGCCTTCGACCTACGATGGATCGTCGAGGCGGTTCGCCAGCTCGTCGACAACGCGGCGAAGTTCTCCCCCCCGGAGGCGCCGATCCAGGTGGCCGCTCGGATCGAGGTGGGCGGCGCGACGATCGAGGTCGTCGACCGTGGACCCGGCATCCTGCCCGAGCGCCGCGACGAGGTCTTCGACAAGTATCCGAACTGGCGCCCCGATGGCTACGAGCAGGCAGCGGGCTCAGGGCTGGGGCTCTTCCTCGTTCGCGGCATCGTCGACGCGCATGGAGGAGAGGTTCGCATCGTCGAATCCCCCGGTGGGGGTACGATGCTCCGCATCCGGATCCCCATGGAGGGCTAGGTGGCCGACGGATCGCGCCCGGTGACGCTCCTCATCTGCGATGACCACCGGATCCTGACCGACGCGCTCGCGATCGTGGTTGGCCTCGACGGGGGGCTCGAGCTCGTGGCACCGCCGACGCACGACCCGCGGTCCGCGATCGATCTGTGCGCCCTATTCCTGCCCGACGTCGTGCTGATGGACGTCGATCTCAAGGCCGATATGTCGGGGATCGACGCGACCCGCGCGATCAAGGAGAACTCTCCTGCCACGAAGGTCATCATCATGACCGCTTACGACGACGACCGGCTGCTCGTCGATGCGGTCGAGGCCGGCGCCTCCGGGTTCCTGAGCAAGGACGACGCCGCTGAGGAGGTGCTCGCGGCGGTGAAGGCCGCCGCGGACGGCGAGGTCTTGATCGATCCGGGGACGCTCGCGCGTCTGCTCCCTCAGGTGGCCCGGGAGCGCGAGGTGAAGCGCGACGCGCTCACGCTGCTCAACGACCTGACGGAACGGGAGCGCGAGATCTTGTCGCTGCTCGCCCAGGGCATACGGAACGACGCCATCGCTTCGAAGCTGTACATCAGCCCGCAAACCGTGCAGACCCACGTTCGGAACATCCTGGGCAAGCTTCGGGTGCACTCGAAGCTCGAGGCGGTCGCGTTCGCCGTCCGCCATGGGGCGATCGTCGTCTGACGACTTCCTCAGGGCTCTTGCCGCAACTTTTTCCCTAAGCCGTTCGGTCCGCTCGGTTGCCATTGCCGAGCAACGACCCGTCTCGTCGTCACGGAACAATCCGCGCTCCTACGCGCCCGCGAACCCTAGGAGAAACGTTGCGCTCTCACGCATCTCGGCCATATCCATGGTTGCCGAGAGGGGAACGTTGCGGCTCCCCGAAGTGCCTTGCAGCGCATTCAAGAACCCCCGACTTGCCACCGAAGTCATGCCAGGCCCAAAGCGGGCGACGGCCGAGGGGCCGAGGAGGTTCGAGGAGGTCTGGCATGGACAGGATCCATCGCATGAGCCGGGGGCGGAAGACGCTCCTGTCGCTGTTGTTGGTCGGCGCGGTCGGGACCGTCGCCGGCATCGGAACGTTCTCCGCGTTCTCCGCGACGACCAGCAACACCGGCAACGTCTTCGACGCCGGAACGGTCGCGATCTCGGACAACGACGCGGGCAGCGCAATGTACACCATCACGGATGCCTCGCCCGGCACGAACGTTCAGGCGTGCATCCTGGTGACCTACACGGGATCGCTCGCTTCGACCGTCGGGCTGTACGGCTCGCCCGTCGGCGCCATCGGGCAGTACGTGGACCTCACCATCGAGAAGGGCACCGGCTCGGGCGTCTTCCCGGACTGCACGGGCTTCACCCCGCAGGGTGGCGCGGTGTACACGGGAACGCTCGGCAACTTCGCGTCGACGCGGACGAACTTCGGCAACGGCGTCTTCACCAACCCCGGCGCCCAAACCGTGTGGAACCAGAACGACGCGCTCGTCTACCGGTTCACTTTGACGCTGCAGGACGACTCTGCGGCGATCGGCCTGCAATCGGGTACGCACAGCTTCACGTGGGAGGCGCAGAACGTCTAGCCGCCTCTGATCCGGGCGGGTCGCTCGCGACCCGCCCGGGCCTCCTCGGGAGGTTCGGGTTCAACTCCTTCCTCGACCCGGACCTCCCGATCGGAAGGACCCGCGCAACCAGCACGGAAGGAAGGATGAGGAGGGTCTGGCATGAGCAGCGTCCATCGAATGAGCCGGGGGCGGAAGACGCTCCTGTCGCTCCTGTTGGTCGGCGTGGTCGGGACCGTCGCGAGCATCGGAACGTACTCCGCGTTCTCGGCGACGACCGTGAACCCGGGCGACAGCTTCGCCGCGGGGACCGTCGTGATCTCCGACAACGACGCGAACGCTGCGATGTATGCGATCACGGGCGCGAAGCCGAACGACGTCGTCACCAGGTGCATCCGCGTGACCTATGCCGGGTCGCTCCCGGCGCTCGTGCGCCTCTACACCACGACACCGATCAACGCGTTCGGGCAGTACGTCACGTTGTCGATCGACAAGGGCACCATGCCGGCGGCGACCGCCTTCCCGAACTGCACGGGCTTCACTCCCGACGCCATACCGAACATCTTCTCGGGGACGCTCTCGAGCTTCGGCGCGGGCAGGACGAACTTCGCGACCGGCGTGGCCGCCGGTCCGGGCGCCGCCACGCAGTGGGTCACCAACGACACGGTCGTGTACCGCTTCGAGTTGACCATGCAGGACGACAACCTTGCGGTGGGCGGGTCGTCGGGCACGCACAGCTTCACGTGGGAGGCGCAGAACGTCTGACAGAACGTCTGGCCGCCTCGGTCGCATCGGGCGGGTCGCTCCCGCGACCCGCCCGGGCGCCATCAGGACGACCTCGGGAGGGACGACGAACGTGGAACGACGGAAGGACGGACGGCGGGCCGACTCGCGCATGCGGGTGATCGGCTTCTTGTTGGGCATCGGCGTGGCCGCGAGCATCGTCGTGGCCTCAAGGATCCCCGAGGGGGCCGGCGTGTTGGGTACGGACGTGCGCGTGGTGGTCGCGCCCACCGGCGAGCTCGCGGTGAAGCCAACGGGCATCGTGCTCGAAGGCACCGGGCTGACGCCCGCGTCCGATCCTGTCGGCGGCGCGGTTCAGGTGCTGAATCAGACGGGAACCGTGCTCGACGTCCGGCTGCGAGGCATCGCCGACGTTCCGGGCCTAGGCCGGATGCTCTGGATCTCGGTGACCGGGCCCCACGGCGAGGAGGTCTATCTCGGTGCGCTCGAGGGCTTCCGCGACTGGAGCGCCGTGGGAGTCACGCTCCGCCCCGGCGCATGGCGCACGTTCCGCTTCGAGGCGTGGGTTCCCGGCGGCGTCGGCCCGGGATACGCCGGGCGGATGGCTCAGGTCGACCTGGGGTTCCGCGTGAAGAAGGAGACGGGGTCGTGAACCGTTCCACGAGGATCCTCGCGACTCTGATCGCGACCGGGCTGGTGGCGGTCGCGACCGGGCGCGCGACGTTCGCCGCTTTCACGCTGACGACGCAGAACGCCAACGACTCGTACGCGGCCGGCACGGTGACGCTCTCGGACAACGACGCCGGCACGGTGATGTGGGACGTGGCGAACCAGGAGCCGGCGTCGCCCGCCGTGCTCCGGTGCATCCGCGTGACCTACACGGGGTCGCTCGCCGCCGGGGTTCGCCTGTACACGACGACGGCCGCCTCCGCGCTCGACCCCTTCCTGAACATCACCGTGGAGAAGGGGTCGATGCCGGTAGGGACCGTCTTCCCGAACTGCACCGGATTCGCCCCGCAGGCCACCATCGCTCCGGCCGGGAGCCTGCAGTCCTTCAAGGCGGCTCGGACGGGGTGGGTCAGCGGCCTTCCGGCATTCCCAGGCACGCAGACGACGTGGAACCCCGGCGACTCGCTCGTCTACCGGTTCACGGTCCAGCTGCAGAACACCTTCGCCGCCCAGGGGCTGGCCGGGCTCGTGAGCTTGACGTGGGAGGCGCAGAACCAATGAGACGCGCGCTCCGGCGGATCGTGCTCTTCGCGGCCTGGGTCTTCTTGGGGACGGTCGGCGGCCTGGTGCTCGCCGTCGGTCTGCCGAACGCCTTCCACGCGAAGAGCCTCACGGTGATGTCGGGCAGCATGGAGCCCGCGATCGGCACCGGCGACGTCGTCGTCGCCCGCCAGACGTCGCCGATGGACGTCCGGGTCGGCGACATCGTGACGTTCCGCGACCCCCTGAACCATGAGCGCTTGATCACCCACCGCGTTCGCGAGATGCACGTACAGGGCGACGACGTCGTGTTCGTCACGAAGGGGGACGCGAACACCGGCGAGGAGCACTGGGCCCTCCCCAAAGACGGAACGATCGGACGCGTGGCGTTCCACGTGCCGAAGCTCGGCTACTTCATGGTGTGGTTCCATTCCAGGTTCGGCCTGCTCCTCCTCATCGTCTTGCCCACGCTCCTGCTGGGCGCGTCGGAGCTCTGGCGGCTGTGGCGACCCCGCGGAGCTCACGAGCCGGGCGCGACTCGGCGGCTCCTCGATCCCGGTGAGCCGGTGGGGCCCTCCGAGCGCGCGGAGCCGGCTGAGCCCGAGGAGCCGATGAGGCGTGACGAACGACGCGGGCGGAGGCTCGCCGATGAAGCGGTGGCGTAGTCGCCGACTCGTCGTGCCGGTGGCGACGATCGGCCTGGTGCTCGGCCTGGGCGGCGGGGCGTTGGCGGCGTTCTCGGCGACGACGACCGACGGGGCCAACCGGTTCATCGCCGCCGCCGACT
>CAZDXK010000082.1:0-6668 GCA_964509215.1 uncultured Actinomycetes bacterium
TGCGTGGCGGCGTCCTCCACCGCTTCGCTGATCGCGATGCCCAGCGATCCGGTCGAGTCGGGATGTTCCGCCAGGATCGCGCGACCCGAGTTGGTGGTGTCGGAGGGGGACGGGAGCACGTCGGCGCCGAACGTCTCCATGAATATCCGTCGGTACGGCTTCTGTTCGAACGAGGCCTTCACCATGTAGACCGTGCAGGCCAGCCCGAAGATGTTGCACGCCATCGCCATGGAAGAGCCCCATTGCCCCGCGCCGGTCTCGGTCGCGATGCGACGGATCCCCGCCTCCTTGTTGAAGTAGGCCTGCGGCACCGCCGTGTTCGGCTTGTGCGATCCGGCGGGCGAGACCCCTTCGTACTTGAAGTAGATCCGGGCCGGCGTTCGCAGTTCCTGTTCGAGACGCGTCGCTCGGAACAGCGGGGTGGGCCTCCACAGCCGGTAGATGTCGATGACGGGGCCGGGGATGTCGATCCACTGGTCGGTCGAGACCTCCTGCATGATCAGGCTCTCGGGGAAAAGCGGCGCCAGATCTACCGGCTGGAGGGGCTCCTTCGTCACAGGGTTCAACGGCGGAAGCGGAGCGATCTTCTGCGCCAGGTCCGGCATGATGTTGAACCACGCCGTGGGCACGTCTTCGGGCCGCAGGTCGAAACGGGTGCGTTGCTCGCTCATGGGAGCCTCCCTCCACAGCCACGTCCGAGGCGCGAGCGTACCGTGCCGGTTGCGGGATGGCCATGGCTCCGGAACGGACACAGCAACGACGGACGGTTCGACCAGCGGTCATCGGCGCGTGGGAGGATGGTACGGGCGATGCAACCTCCCGGGCGTTCCATGCGTCAGAGGCCGGGGATGTCTCCGCCCCGTCATCGATCGTCTACTGGGAGGACGCATGTCGGCTCCACGCGGGCACCGCTCCAACACCATCGCCTTCGCACTCTCGGTCGTCCTCATGGCGACCGGCATCGTCTCCGCCCCCGTGGTCCACGCCGCCGGGAACGGTCCGACGGTTCGCCTCGTCTCCGGCGCGGACAAGGTCACGCTGAAGCGCCCCCCGGGTCGTCGCGCCTATCTCGACATCGGCGCGTACGTCGCGTCCATCGGTGGATCGTTCGAGGTGTGGGCCAGCCGCCCCGACTACGACACCCCGGTCTCGGTGTGGCAGGTCGTGCGGTCGGGAAACACGATCACCAAGTACCCGCTCCCCGCCTGGGTGGAGAACGAGTGGATGGGATTGTCGAGGTTCGTGCACGTGGTCGTCACCGATGCCGACGGCAGGGTCGTGCTGGATCGCCACCACTCGTTCTGTCCCGGTGCGGGAGAGCTGGCCCGCGTGAGCGATGACGGACCCGACATCGCGACGTATCCGCAGTTCTGCGGTGGAAACCCGTTCACGCTCGGCGCCGTGTGGGGCATCGACAGCGGCTGGGCATCGAGCGCGTTCGGCTACGGCACCAACGATTCCATCAAGGGGCCCGACGGCCATTACACCGCGACGGTGTCCATCGACTCCAAGTATCAGACCCTGTTCGGCATCTCGCCCGACGACGCGTCGGTGAGCATCGACGTCAGGATCAAGACCACGAAGCGGACGACCTGCCTGCCGTTCTGCGGAGGCGGCGTCGGCCGTGCGGGTCAACGCGCGGGCGAAACGGACGCGGTCGTCGGCGCGCCGTCGGCATCGGTGCCGATCATGACCGATCCGGACCCGAGCCTCCGTCCGGACCTCGTCGCGCTCCCGGCATGGGGCATCTCGGTCAGCCATCAGCGGAAGGGCAACCGGGACTTCCTGGACTTCGGCGCGACCGTCTGGGACAAGGGCCCCTCACCATTGGTCGTCGAGGGGTTCCGACGCCCAGGGGAACCGATCATGGACGGCTGGGAGTACTTCTACGAGAACGGGGCTCCCGTCGGCCGGGCGCCGGTAGGCGACCTCACATACGACGCCCGCCCGGGTCACCAGCACTGGCACTTCGAGTTGTTCGCACGGTACTCGCTGCTCTCCGAGGACCAAACGCAGGTCGTTCGCAGCGAGAAGACCGGATTCTGCCTGGCGCCCACGGACGCGATCGACATGACACTTCCCGGCGCGAACTGGAACCCCTACTCGATCGGCCTCGGGACCGCTTGCGGGAGCCGGAACTCGATCTGGATCCGGGAGGTGCTCCCGTCCGGATGGGGCGACACCTACTTCCAGGGACTGCCCGGACAATCGTTCGAGATCACGGACCTGCCCAACGGCACTTACTTCATCGCGGTCGAGGCGAACCCCGACGGCTTGCTGATCGAAGGCAACACGGCGAACAACACCGAGCTGCGGGAGATCGTGCTCCGCGGGAAGCGGGGACACCGGAAGGTCATCGTCCCGCCGTGGCACGGGATCGACACGGAGAGCAACGGTGGCGGGAACAGCGGAGGGGGAGGCGGATCCCCGGTCCCGGTCCCGGTCCTGCAGGCGTAACCCGTGCGCTGGTCCGATCGGCCCTACGCGGCCGAAAGGCTGGTCACTACTGAGAAGCGCAGGCGGGCACCCTGATAGGCGTCGTCGGCAGCGGTGACCGGCCACGTGACCTGGACGGTGAACGTGGCCGCGGTCCCGGCCGCGAGTGCGTCGGTGTGCTCGATACGGAGTCCCGAGAGCCGACCGCGGTACACCGTGACGCCCGTGGAAGGGTCGCGCACGGCGATCCGAAGTACGTCATCCAGCGAACGGGGGCCGGAGGCGACCAGATCGCGTGAGCTCACCGCGAACGTCACCGGCAGCGCGCCAGTGTTGCTGACCTCGAACGTGGAGTCCTGGGCAGGCATCCCCGGGTAAGCCCCGGAGATGTCGATGACCGCTGACGAGGACACCCGGCCGTTGCCGTCCACGCCTTGGACCAGGAGCGCTCCGTGCTCGGAGCTGCCAACGGGGGCGGCCATGACCGCGCGCCCGATCCCGAGGGTGAGCACCAGGCTCATCAGGACGAGAGGGACGATGGTGCGGACGGGACGTCGTGTCCGTAGGTTGCTGGGTCCTGCCACGAAGATCTGGGATGACACCGATGTCGCCGATGTCGCCGATGTCGCCGATGTCATGTTCATACCCATGATTTCGGCGGGGAGTCTCACCCCCAGGTCTGCGGAAGGTCAAGGCGCGCTCAAGGTTCGAGGATCGACCCGAGGGCTTTTCACGTCTGTTCGACGACCGATCCCAGGCTGTTCGCTTCCCACAGAACCTCGGGGAAGTCCGGGCGGCCGAAGTAGTAGCCCTGACCCAGGGGAACCCCGAGCTCGCGGATGACCGCGAGCTCCGCTTGGGTCTCGATACCGACGGCGATGACGCTCGCTCCGACCTCTCGCGCGAACGTGACCAGGGCCGAGGCCATCGCCCGCTGGGTCCGTTGCGTCTGGATCTCCCGCGTCAGGCTGACGTCGAGCTTGATGAGGTCCGGATCGAGCTGCAGGATGTGGCGAAGACTCGCGTGCCCCGCACCCACATCGTCCACCGCCAGACGAGCCCCACCGCGGCGGAGCGCCGCGATCGCAGACCGCAACTTCGGATAGTCGGTGATCGGGGCGTGCTCGGTCACCTCTACGATGAGGCGATCGAGCGGAACCCGGCCGATCGTCTCCGTGAGCCGCGGCGAGACGATCGACGCGGGGGATACGTTCAACGTCATGAAGGCGTCGGCAGGCAAGCGGTCGACACAGGAGATGGCGGCCTCGACGGCGGCGATCTCCAGCTCGACGGCGTACCCGAGGGCCGTCGCCTCCGCGAACCATGCCCCCGGGCTCCGCACGGGTTCCATATCGAACCGAGCGAGCGCCTCGTAACCCACCGGCTCCCCGGTCTCGAGCGCCACGATCGGCTGGAACACGCACTCCAAGCCACCGCTCTGGAGGATCCGGTGGATCTGCTCGTCCCACGCGAAACGCTGCTCGTCCACCTCGCGCTCGACCTCCAGACGAGACGCCAGCTCGCTGACGACGAACGACGCCGCCCGCGACGAGAACCGAACCTGACCGTCCACGCTCGAGCAGATCGCCTCCACGAGCTCCTGGGGACTCGTCCCCTTCGTGAGGTCGTTGTAGGCACCGGCCGCCAGCATCTCCTGCACGCTCCGGGCGTCCTCGTGGGCGGACAACGCGATGATGGCGGTCTTGGGAGAGGACGCGCGGATCTCGCGCGCGGCCCGGGGACCGCCTCCTGGCATCTTCACGTCCAGCAGGGCCACATCCGGTCGCTGCCGGCCGGCGAGCTCGATCGCCTGCTGCGCGTCCTCCGCGACCCCGACGAGCTCGAGGGAATCGGCCCGCTCGATGATGTCGATGAGGACGCTCCTCACCTCAGCGTCGTCGTCCGCGATCAGCGTTCGGATCGGCGCCCGCGTCATCGTCCGCCCACGACTCTCATGCTGCAGCCCCGTCCTCCGCTCGAGGGATCCAGGCCTCGGCGATGGTGCCGGAGCCGCCGGCGCTCTGGATGCGGAACCACCCTCCCGCCAGGGAGGCTCGCTCCCGCATCGAGGTCAGACCGATGTGGCCGAGCGCCGGATCCGAGATCTCCGAAGGTTCGAACCCGACACCGTCGTCTTCGACCTGCAGGGTGTACCCCTCGTCGCCCTCTTCCAGCGTGATCTCGACCTTGGCTGCGTGGGCGTGCTTCCGCACGTTGACGAGCGCCTCCTGCGCGATGCGGTACAGGATCACCCGAACGCTCTCCGGCGGCTCGGAGTGGAGACGACTCTGCACCTTGTACGTCGCGCTTCCCGGGAGCTTGCCCTCCTCCACCACGAACACGGTGAGCGCCGCGGCGAGGCCGTCGTGGTCCAACACGTACGGCCGGAGCTGGAACATCATGGTCCGCAGGCTCTCGATCGACCGATCGATGGTGTCTCTCGCCTTCTGGAACTGCTCGTCGGCCGCGAGCTCGGGGGTGATCCTCGAGCACCATGTCCAGCCTCATCGATGCAGCGACCATCTTCTGTATCGGGTCGTCATGGATGTCGGACGCGATCGTCCTGCGCTCCTCCTCCTCGGCGTGCACGAGGTGGGACAGCAGCCGTCGCCGCTCCTGATCCAGCCGCCCCAGGTCGTAGAGGCGCTCCTGGAGCTTTTCCGTTTGCTCGGCGACCAGGGACTCCAGATCGACCTGCCGGCTGAGCAGCTGTCCGTAGAGGTCGTGGGCTTCCAGGAGGTTAGCCGCGCGGCAAAGCACCTCGGTGAGGTCGAGGGGCTTCGTGAGGAAGTCGCTCGCGCCGGCGAGCAGGCTTCGATGTTTCGCCTCCGTCGTCACGTCTGCCGTGAGGACGACGATCGGAAGCTCGACCGACTTCGGGAAACGCGTGCGCAGCTCGCGGATCAACCCCAGGCCGTCGAGGGGCATGTGGAGGTCGAGGAAGATCAGGTCGGGCGCGTCGCGATCGATGCGATCAAGGAGCTCGTTGGGGTCCGTGAATCCGCGCACATGGGTGTACCCAGCTCCCGTGAGCACGCGCTCCAGGAGCTCGACGTTCGCCCCGCCGTCGTCGACCACCAGTATCCGAGCATCGGGACATGCGAGATCGGGATGATCAGGGGACGGCTGCATAGCGGCTCCCGTCTTCATGCCGCGTCGCCCAGGCGGAAGCCCACCCCTCGCACGGTTCGGATGAACGTGGACCCGATCTTGCGACGGAGGTTGGAGACATGGACGTCGACGATGTGGTCGTCGCCGTGCCAGTTCGGTCCCCAGACTCGCTCGAGGAGCCTCACCCTCGACACGACCGCCTTGGGATCTGTCGAGAGGACGTCGAGCAGGTCGAACTCGATCCGCGTGAGCGTCACCGGCTTGCCACCTACGGACACCTCGCGGCTCGAGGGGTCGACCCGCAGGTCACCGAACGCGCGCACACCGTCTGTCGTCGAGGCACCTCTCGTTCGGCGCATCAGCGCGCGGATCCTGGCGATCACCTCCGGCATCGAGCACGGCTTGGTCACGTAGTCGTCCGCCCCCGCGGAGAGTCCGACCAGCTTGTCGCTCAGATCGTCGGAGGCGGTCAGCATCAAGATGTAGGCGTCCGAGAACTCGCGCACGCGCTGGCACACGTCGATTCCGCTCAGCTCGGGAAGGTTCAGGTCGAGCAGGATGACGTCGGGCCGGAACACCTGTGCGAGGTCGACGGCGGCTCTTCCGTCGTCCGCGTGTCGCAGCTCGAAGTGCTCGCGTTCGAGCGCCGAGAGGATGACGTCGCGCACATCCTGGTCGTCCTCGACGACCAACACGCGAACCGCCCCCCGATCCCCGATGCTCGAACGCTCCTGCACGTGGGCTCCCGTTGCTCGACGGCGGATGCCCGCTCGGATGCTCCAGCACCCGAACGCCCTTCCCTGCGTTCCATCGGCACGCAACAGGAGGTGATTGAGAGGGCAACGAGTGTGATCCGAGGTCCTAGTCCTCGGATGAGATATGCCACTTGCGCGGCGCGATGAGGGCGTCGGCCTCGCCCGGCCCCCATCCACCGCTCGGGTAGCGGACGACCTGGCCCTGCACGTCGAGGACGGGCTCCAGCAGCTCCCACGCACGCTCCACCCCGTCCTGCCGCAGGAACAGCGTGTGATCGCCCTCCATGGCGCCGAGCAACAACAACTCGTACGCGTCGATCAGCGGTGAGTGGAACTCCGTGTCGTAGTCGAAATCCATCGTGACCC
>CAZDXK010000083.1:0-6662 GCA_964509215.1 uncultured Actinomycetes bacterium
GGGCGGCGACGAGCGCCAGCCGTCCGTCCACCGCCACCACCACCTCGTGGCCCTCGTACGCCAGCGCGCGACGAAGGGCGGCGGCGACCTTCGGATCGTCGTCCACGACCAGGATCCGCGCCCGCTCGCCCACGCCCGTGGATGATGCCACCCATCCATGAGCGCTCGATGAGGACGAGCCCGTCACCGTCGTGCCCAGACGACGCACGCTGGGGACCTCGGCGAAGGACCCGATCGCCAACACCCCCCACGCGAGCCAGGTGTGTCGTCCTTCCTCACGCTTGATCGCCTCCGGTCACCATTCTGGCTCACGCCGAAGGGCCCGGGAAGGATGGTCGCGCGGGCGCGATGGTGATGGTGGCAGAGCGGCGCACCGGGGACGATCCAAGGGCTGAGCCGACGCTCCCTGGTGAGGCGACGCACAGCTCTGAACCTCCGGCCGATCCGGCCAACGTATCCGACCCGGAGTAGGATTCCGCCGAACAGCACATCGGTCTTCGAGCAGCGGCGGGCGGAACCACACCTGTGTCGAAAGGAGAGGACATGACCAACGTCGGACTTCTCGTGCGGCTGGAGGCGAAGCCGGGGAAGGAGGCGGACGTGCAGAGCTTCCTCGAGGGAGGGCTGTCGCTGGTCCAGGAGGAACCGGCCACCACCGCGTGGTTCGCGATCCGTCTCGGGCCCTCGACCTTCGGCATCTTCGACGCGTTCCCCGATGAGTCGGGCCGGGAGGCTCACCTTTCGGGTCGGGTTGCCGCGGCGCTGATGGAGCAGGCTTCCGAGCTCTTCTCGGAGCCACCCTCGATCGAGAAGGTCGACGTCCTCGCCGACAAGCTTCCCGGTTAGCATCATGGCTCTTACAACTGGCCGTCACACCGAACCATCCGCTCGACGGGATCGCGCGTCGGCCGTCGCCTTGACGGCTGGGCTGTTCGTCTCCCTGCTCGCGTGGCAGGGAGCCGGACCCGCGGGAGCAACAGCCATCCAGACCGCACCCAGGCCCGACGCATGGATCAAGCTGTGCGGCTTGAGCACGGGGTGCACGATCGATCCGCTGCCTCACCCATGGCTGGGCGATGGCATCTACAACGCGACCGGCTCGAGGCAGAAGATCGCGGTGCGCCTGGAGGACGGCGAGGACGTTCGCTTCTGGATCACGATCCAGAACGACGGCGAACAGAAGGACACGTTCGTCGTCGACGGCTGCCGGGGAAACAACTTGTTCGTCATCATCGCGGTCAAGGTCGGGTTCCTGAAGCGGCCGAACTGGCGTCCCCCCGACATCACCCAGGGATTCAAGAACGGGACGGCGACGTTCGACCTCCCGCCGGCGTCCGAGGGCAAGCGCGTCCCGTTGACGCTCGCGTTCATCGCGCCGACCACCGCGGAGGGCGTGACGTATCGCTGCCCGATCACGATCAGGTCGCAGTCCGATCCGTCCGTGAGCGACACCGTGGTCGCGATCATGACCACGTACTGAGCGGCGATCCTCTAGAGGTCACGCTCCAGAAGCTCGGGCAGGGCCGCGAGGCGCGCTCGCATCGCAGACTCGATCATCGCGGTCTGCTGCGCGTCCTCGAGTTTCCGACCGACCGGGTCCCGGACGTAGAAGGCGTCGATCACGCGGTCCGTGTACGTGGCCACCTTCGCCAGGTGGACGTCGAGCTCCATCTCGGAGAGCGTTCGCGTGATGTCGTAGAGCAGACCGATGCGGTCGGGGGCGCCGATCTCGATCACCGTGAAGAAATCCGACGCGTCGTTGTCAACGGCTACCGTCACGGGCGTATCAGTTCGTTCCGGGTAGTGGCGCCGTTTCTCCGTCATCCGGTGCTCCAGCGAGACGCGCCCGTCGATCGCCTTGCGGAGCAGGCCCCGGAACTCCCGCCAGCGCTCCTCACCCACCGCGGGCTCGAACGCTCCCTGCACTTCGAACAGGTCGGCGGCCACGCCGTCCTCGGTCGTGAAGACCTGTGCCGTAAGGATCGAGAGCCCGGCGAGCGAGAGCGCGCCCGCGATCCACGAGAGCAGTCCCGGCCGGTCCGCAGCCACCACCAACAGCTCATAGGTGCCCGAGCGGCCGACCTGCCGCGTGGAGGTCCGGACATCGTGCCAACCGAGGTCGGGTCCGATCGTGGCGTGATGCCGTGCGATCTGCGCGGCAGGGATCGAGAGGAAGTAGCTCCGCGGCATCCGCAGGATGAACCGCTCGACCTCGACGGACGGCTCGTCGTGCAGGAGGTTCCTGACCCGCTCGATCGCCTCCGCCAGCCGCTCGGCGACCTCTACGCCCATCTCGCCGCGGTCGAACACCCGCTGGACTTTGGCCACCAGCTCGCGGATCAGCGTTTGACGCCACGGGGTCCATGCGGACGGGCCGGTGGCGAGCGCGTCCGCCTTCGCCAGGAGATACAGTGCCGCGAGCCGTTCTGGCGTTTCGACCCGCGCGGCGACGTCCAGGATCAGGTCGTCGTCGCCGAGATCCCTCCTGGTGGCGGTGTCGGGGAGCAGCAGGTGCTCGGCCACCATGAACCTGGCAAGCTCGCCCGTCGACGCCTCGACAGACATGCGCGCGAGGATCGTGGCCGCGAGCCGGTCGCCGACCGCCACATGCCCGCCCTGGCCGTTCTTCCCGATGTCGTGCAGGAGCGCGCCCAGGAGAGCGCCGTCCCGCTCATCGATGTGACCCGCCGCCGCGATCTCCAGAGGGTCGTCCGCGTCCGGTTCGGCGAATGCCCGGGACATCCGGTCGAACGCCCGCAGCAGATGCACGTCGACCGTGTAACGGTGGTACGGGTCACGCTGGGGGCGGCAACGAACGTCGGCCCACTCGGGGATCAGTTGCACGAGTAGCCCCGTGCGATCCGATGCGCGCAGTCCGTCCGTCGCCCCTCGTCCCGCACGGAGGATGCGCAAGAACGCGTCGCGGACCGCAGCGCTCCACCCGAGCTCGTCCGACGACGCGATCGCTTCAACGGCATCGAGCTCGGCCGGCGACAGCGGCCGCCCGTGCTCCGCGGCATCGGCGACCAGGGCGAGCGCCTCTCCCGCGTCGGAAAGCTCGACCGGGTCGAGGGGACCGTCGGAACGGCTCCGCCGGACGATCACGTCCTCGGTCAGCGCGTCCACCACGCGCGCATGCTCGAAGACAGCACGCATCAACCCGTCCGCGGCCATCAGCCGGGGCTCGTCCTGGAATCCCATCGTGTTCGCGATGTCGTCCTGTTGCTCTCGGAGCAGCCGATCCATAGTGCGGCCGCTCTCCAGGTGCAGAGCGCTCCTCACCCGCGTGATGAACTCCTCGGCGGCCTCCAGCTGATCCCGCTCGGCGGCGCGGAGCAGGCCGTCGTCCTCGAGCGTCTGGCCTCGGATCGACTGGAGCCAACCGAACGCGTGGATGTCCCGCAGACCGCCGCCACCTTCTTTCAACTCCGGTTCCAGCAGGTAGGCGGTCGAACCGAAACGCTCGCGCCGGTCGCGAGCGTCGTTCGCCAACCGCTCCGCGAACCCGTCGGGGTCGTCGCGGAGCCGGATCAAGACGGGATCCGAAGCTGCCAGCAGCAGGCCGGGGTCTCCGGACAACAGCCGCGCATCCAGGATCGAGGTCGCCGCGTCGAGACGTTCGGCCGCGAGCTGGACGGTCTCGTCGGGTGTCCTGACGGCATGACCCACGGTGAATCCCGCGTCCCAGAGCGGATAGAACAGTTGCTCCGCCAGCGCCGCGACCGCTGCGGGCTCCGCTCCGTCGTGTAGCAACAGGAGGTCGATGTCCGAGTGCGGACAGAGGGCGCCGCGCCCGTAGCCGCCGAGCGCGACCAACGCCGTGCGCGGCGCCCGTCCCCCCGCGGAGGTTGCGGCCTCGTACAGCTCGATGAGCGAGGCGTCGACGAGCTCGGCACGACGTCGTGCCGACCAGCGGCCATGATGGCCGGGCGAGTAGGCGCGCTCGAGTGCGGCCAGCTCGTCCTTCAGCCGCGCGATGGGAGCCGAAGCACCGGCCGGCGCGTCCCCGACACTCACGTCAGAGCGCGTCCGGGCCGCGCTCGCCGGTCCGGATCCGGACGATCTGCTCAGCCTCGGTGACCCAGATCTTTCCGTCGCCGATCTTGCCCGTCCGCGCGGCCTTCTCGATCGCGTCGATCACGCCCTGCGCGTCGTCCTCGGCCACGAGCACCTCCACCTTCACCTTCGGCACGAAGTCCACCTGATACTCCGCGCCGCGGTACACCTCGGTATGGCCGCGTTGACGCCCGAACCCCTCGACGTCGGTCGTCGTCAGACCGTTCACGCCGATGTCGCGCAGCGCTTCCTTCACTTCCTCGATCCGGTGCGGCTTCACGATGGCGGTGATGAGCTTCACATGGCCTCCCTGGTCGGCCGGGGTCAGTAGCCTAGTCCGACTCGATGCGCTTCTCGAAGACGCGCTGCTCCCGGTACGGAGTCATCCCCACAGATCGGTAGAGCTCGACGGCCCCGGTGGCGTTCTCGGTATCCACGCCCAGGCGCCCTACGCGAACGCTTCGAGCAGCGAGCAGCGCGAAGGAGTGCCGGAGCAAGGCCCTGCCGATCCCCCTTCGCTGTCTCTCCGGCAAGACGCCGAGCTCGTAGACCCAGCCCTTCCCCTCGATCACGCCGTTGTTGCTGGCGCCGACGATCTGGCCATCGAGCTCGGCGACCAGTCCGAGCGTCGGATCCCACGTCTCGTCCGACTTCTGCTGTGTCCACCACTCCTCGAACGACTCCTCGATGTGGCCGAAGTGGGCGGCGAACGCCGCGTTGAACACAGCGAAGGCAGCCGGACCGTCCACGCCCTCCACGTGCCGACGGATGGTCACACCGTCGGGCACCGGGCCGGCGTCGAACGACGGATCCAGGTCGAACGTCATCTGCCAGAACGTCCGGATCGGTTCGTATCCGCGCGCCTCGAAGAGACGGATCGCCCCCACGTTGCCGGCCGGGGTCGAGTTCCATAGACGCGTTGCCGACCCCGGTTCGAGCCGGGAACGCGTCCGGGCCTCCGCCCAATCGAGGATCGCCGACCCGAGCCCACGCCTTTCGGATCGCGTATCGACCGGTCCGAACGCCTCGAACCGTTGCGCCGGATCCGGTGTGGCGTGTTGGGCGTACGCGACCAAGGTGCCGTCCGCGGCGTGGATCATCCGAGCGTCGCGCTCGATGTCGAACCACGCGGCGGCCCAATCGAACTGGAGCTCGGCCCGGCTCGCTTCGGACTCGCCGAAGTACACGAGTTCCCACGAATCGAGGAGCGCCGCGACGTGGTCCAGGTCGTCGTAGGTTGCCGGCCGGGACGTGAATCCCGGCGGGAGGTTCACTCCCCCGAGGCCTTCTTGCGCGCCGGGGTCTTGCGGGCGGCAGCCTTCTTCGCCGCGGGCTTCTTCGCCGCGGACTTGCGCGCCGGTCCCTTCGACCCCTCCTCGTCGCTCGGCCGCTTCTTCGCGGCGTCGACGCTCGCCTTCAGCGCCGCCATCAGGTCGACCACCTTGGCCGTAGGCTCCGCCTGGACGACCTCGATCTCCTCGCCGGCGATCTTCGCCTCGACGATCTTGAGCAACGCCTCGCGGTACTCGTCGGTGAATTCCTCCGGGTGCCATTCGGCCGTGAGGTTCTCGATCAGCGTCTTCGCCATATCGAGCTCCTGATCGCGGACCTTCGCGTCGACGTCGACACCGCCGAAGTCCGCCTCGCGGATCTCGTCGGGCCAGTACATCGTCTCCAGGACGAACGCGTCGTCCTTGAACCGGAGCGCGGACAGGTGCTCCTTGTCGCGGAAGCTCACCTTCGCGATCCCCACCTTGTTCACCTGGCTCATGGCCTCGCGGAGCAACGCGTACGCCTTGGCGCCGGTCTCCTCGGGGATCAGGTAGTACGTCTTCTTGTACATGATCGGGTCGATGTCCTCGAGGTCGACGAACTGCACGATGTCGATCGCGCGGCTGGACGCGACCGGCACGGCGTCGAAGTCCTCGTCGGCGAGGACCACGTACCTGTCCTTCTCGTACTCGTAGCCTTTGACGATGTGGTCGTAGCCGACCTCCTCGCCGTCGACCGAGCAGGTCCGCTTCATGCGGATCCGGCCGCCGTCCCCGTCGTGGAGCTGGTTGAACCGGAGCGTCTTCTCCTCGGTCGCCGGATACACGGAGACCGGGATGGTCACGAGCCCGAAGCTGATGGCGCCCTTCCACATGGATCTCGGCATGATCTTGACCTCCAGGGGTTCATCGTTCCCGGGTCGCACGCAGCGGAAACGCGATTGTATGCCCTTGGGCGGACACGCAGGCTACGCGAAACAAGAGCTGAACGGGTACGGGGCAAGGACCCGCATGCCGTCGGCCGTGACGTGGACCTCGTCGCCGAGCTTCACGCCGTGGTCACCGCCTACCTCCCCGGCGTACAGCTCGATCACGAGCGTCATGTCCTCCCGAATCAGTCGTTCGCCGTTCGACTGCCGGTCGATCGGATAGCAGACGCTCGGGCTCTCCTCCTCGAGGCCGACGCTATGGATCATGCACTCGTAGCGTTGCGGCAGGTACTTCTCGGGGAGCTTCGGCGCCAGCTCCGCGAGCTCGCCACAAGTGAGGCCTGGCCGGACGACGGCCTTCATCCCCTCGAGCCAATCGAGCGACGCCTTGTACGTGTCCCGCTGC
>CAZDXK010000084.1:0-6589 GCA_964509215.1 uncultured Actinomycetes bacterium
GCCCTTCCCGGACGTCGCCTCCGCGGACGTCGAACACCGTGGAGATGCCGGTCGTGGTGAGCTCGTCCAAACCGTCCTCGCCGCGGAACACCTTCGCCCGCACGCCCCGCCGCGCCAGGACCTCGGCCATGAGCGGCAGCATGCGTTCGTCCGAGACCCCGACGACCTGGGCGAACGGCCGGGCGGGGTTCGTGAGCGGTCCCAGGAAGTTGAAGACGGTGGGCACGCGGAGCTCGCGCCTCACCGGCGCGGCGTTGCCGGCCGCTGGATGGAACACTGGGGCGAACATGAAACCGATGCCTGCCTCGGTCAGGCACCGTTGCACCCCACCGGCGTCGAGGTCGATCTTGACGCCGAGGGCCTCGAGCATGTCGGCGGACCCGCAGTGCGAAGAAGCGGCACGGTTCCCGTGCTTGGCGACCCGGACGCCTGCGCCGGCCACGACGATCGCGGCGATCGTGGAGATGTTGAACGTGCCGCTCCGATCCCCACCGGTGCCGCACGTGTCGACGACGGGCGTGCCGGCCTCGACAGGACTCGCGAGACCGAGCGCCGTCTGCGCCAGCCCCTCCAACTCGTCGACGGTCTCGCCCTTGGTTCGAAGCGCCATCAGGAAGCCGCCGATCTGGCCGGGCGACGCCTCGCCACTCATGATCACGCGCATGGCTGCGGCCGCTTCCTCGGTCGTGAGTGACTGATGAGCGATGACCCGCGAGAGAGTGCGCGGCCAGAAGTCGGGGTCGAGCTCAGCCATGGGAGCGGAAACGTAGCAGGTCGCACCCGGGCGCCAGTCGCTCGCTACACTTGTGGTCCGTCCGGCCCGTCCGGATGGCCACGCGGGTGTGGTTCAATGGCAGAACGTAAGCTTCCCAAGCTTGAGACGGGGGTTCGATTCCCCTCACCCGCTCCAGCCAGCTAGCTGTTCATCCTTCGCCGTTCGTGTCCGCGAATTCGTCATCCTTCTGTGCCGCGACGGGGCGCGTGAGGAGTCGATCCCGTGGGATGCGCTCGAGCCACGAGCCGGCCAGGAGCGAGGTCACGATCGCGAGCAGGACCAGCACCGCGTAGAACGGCTGGTCGATGATGCCGGCCGCGAACGCCGTGGAGGCCACCACGATGCCTGGGCCTCCGCGAGCGTTCATCGCGATGGCCAGGTTCCAGGAAGACGCGTTGTTCTCGCCCGCCGCGCGGGCACCGATGTACACGCTGACCGCCTTGACCGCGCACGCCACCACGAGGAAGAAGGCGAAGAACGCGAGGCTGAAGCCGTGGACGAGATCCAAGGTGAGCCCGATGACTGCGAAGTAGATCGGGATGAAGAAGGCGAGCGAGAACCCCTTGATCGCAAGCGTTGCCTCCGAGGACTTGGATCCTGAGCGCCCGGAGCTCGCCCCAACGATGATCCCAGCGACGAACGCTCCGAAGAACGCCTGGATACCGAGGAACAGCCCCGCGATCGTGGCCAGCATCATGAACGTGAACTGGTACGCGAGCGGACTTGCGCGTCGGATCAGGTTCACTTTGAGCCTGCCCATCCGCCGGTACGCCCGGGGTCCGAGGAAGAGCCCAAGACCGAGGAACGCGACCGTGGCGAGCACGTGGTAGACCATGTCGGCGCCCGTCCCGCCCTGGATACCGAGCGCCGCGGGCAATCCGAACGGGGTTCCGGCGGCACCTCCCGCATAGCCCACGGCGACCGCGAGCACGACGTACAGCACGATGTCTTCCAACACCGCGACGCCCAGGACGATGCGCGCGAAGTCCGTATCCAAGATCCCGAGATCGTGCATGATCCTCGAGATCACCGGGATGCTCGTCACCGCCATGGCGATCGCGAACACCAGCAGGAACGACGTCGTGTTTCCGTTCGGTCCCCAAAAACCTTCCTGATCGATGATCTGCAGTAGCCCGATCCCGGCGATGAACGGCAGCACCATCCCGGTCGCGAACACCCACGTGATCGTCTTGCGCTCGCGGCGGTGGAATATCGTGCGGATCTCGGTCCCGGTCATGAACATCAGGAGCAGGAGTCCGAGCTGCGCGACCGCAGCGACCACGATCGGGACCGCTCCCGTCGTCGGGAACACCCAGGACTTGGCGCTCGGTGCGACGAGCCCGAGCAGCGTTGGACCTAGCAGGAGTCCGCCCACCACCTCGCCGATCGCGCGGGGTTGGCGCACCCGGACGAACAGCGTGCCAACGCTGTGCGCGGCGAGCAACAGCGCGGCGAGCGCGACGAGGATATGCGCGATGTCTGTCGTCGAAAGCGACACACGGCCTCCCGGGGCACCCGTACGAAGGTGTGAGCCGCCACCCTACGGGATAGGGTGACCCCTTCCATCCGCCGAAGGGCCGGGCGTCTTCGCCTATCGGACGGGAGCCGTTCGACGGTCGTCCTACAGATACCGCGGAGCGGTCGGACACAGATCCTTCAGCGGACACTCGCGACAGCGCGGGATCGGCGCCTTGCAGATCTTACGACCCAGCCTGATCAGTGCGACGTGCAATGGCGTCCGGAGTCCATCCGGCACGAGCTCGTGGAGCGATCGGTCCGCACGTTCGGCCGACGCCGTGGCGGGCACCAGGCCGAGCCGTTTCGAAACTCGGAGCACGTGCGTATCCACGGGGATCGCGTCTCGCCCCAGCGCGAACGACAGCACGACCGCGGCCGTCTTCGGACCGACTCCCGGAAGAGACATGAGGTACGCGCGCGCCTCATCGTCTGAGGCGTCGCGGAGCCACGAGAGATCGAAGCGACCCTCGCGTTCACGCACCGCTCGCAGGATCGCCTGGATCCTTGGGGCCTTCGTGTTGGCCAATCCGCCGGAGCGGATCGCATCGGCGACGGCGACAGCCGGCGCCTCCACGACGTCCTCCCAGCTCGCGAACGCCGCACGGAGCAGATCGAACGCTCGCTCGGCGTTCAGGTCGCTGGTGTGTTGCGAAAGCACGGTCAGGATCAGCTCGTCGACGGGGTCGGCGCGACGCGGGGGCTCCAGCTCGCCGAACCGCGCGCGCAGCCGGTTGAGGACGGCGCGGACCCGACGGGGTGTGGCCGTCGCCGGCGTGGCGGTCACTGTGGCGCGTCGCGTGCGGCGTTGCGGAACTGCGTGAGAGACGGCTCGAAGTCGAGACGGATGTTGCCGGTGGGCCCGTTGCGGTGCTTCGCGATGATGAGCTCGGTCTGACGCTTCTTCTCGGGATCGGCATCGTCGCGATGGATGAACATCACGACATCGGAATCCTGCTCTATGGCGCCCGACTCTCGAAGATCCGACAGCTGCGGCCGCTTGTCGGCTCGGGCCTCCGGGTTTCGATTGAGCTGCGAAAGTGCGATGACCGGCACGTGAAGCTCCTTCGCGAGAAGCTTGAGCGAGCGGCTGATCTCGGCGACCTCTTGTTGGCGGTTGTCCGGCCGGCGGGTGAGCGGACTCGTCATCAGCTGGAGGTAGTCGACGATGATGAGTTCCAGGCCCTGACGGCCGGTCCGCATCCGTCGAGCCTTCGCGCGGATGTCGACGATGTTGACGTTGCCGGCGTCGACGATGTGCAGCGGGACGTCGTGCAGGACCTCGGCTGCCTGAACCACGCGGGACCAGTCGTCGGGACCGACACGCTTGTTCCGGATCCGGTCCCACGCGACTTTCGCCTCGGAGCACAAGAGGCGCATGCCGATCTCGTAGCGCGACATCTCGAGGGAGAACAGCGCCACCGGATGGCGGCCGATCGCGACGTTGCGGGCGATGTTCGTGGCGAGGGACGACTTACCGACGCCCGGCCGCGCAGCGATCACGATCAGATTGCCCGGCTGGAGCCCCGACGTCAGGTCGTCGAGGTCACGGAACCCCGATGGCAGCCCGGTGTAGGCCGTGTCTCGGTTCTGGATGTTCTCGAGGTCGACCATAGCCTGGTCGACCAGGTCGCGAAGGATGGCGACCTCGTCGGCGTCCTCGCGGCGGGCCACGTCGTAGATCCGCTGCTCGGCGTCGTCGGCAACCCCCTCGGGATCGGGGGGCGCCGCATACGCCATGTCCATGATGTCGGCCGCCGCGCCGATCAGACGCCGGAGCAAGGCGGTCTGCGAGACGATCCGCGCGTAGTGCGAGGCTGAGGCGGGGGTCGGGACCTCATCGACGAGGTCGCGCATGTACAGGGGACCGCCGATGTCTTCGAGGGTCCCGGCCCGCTTCAAGGCTTCGATCCCCGTGACGATGTCGACCGGCTCGCCCTTGGCGTAAAGCCCGCGGAGCACGTCGTAGATCTTGCCGTTGGCGGAGCGGTAGAAGTCGTCGGCCTGGAGGATCTCGACGACGTCGGCGGCTGCCTCGGACGAGAGCATCATGGCGCCGAGGACCGAGCACTCGGCCTCGAGGTTCTGGGGGGGGACCCGCGGGTCGCTCCTGGACATGCGCCGCACGTCTTCGACCGCGCGCGCCAGGACCCTCACCCCTCCCCGTTCATCGTCCCGTGCGTCAGGCCCAGCCATCAGGCCCCTCGACCCGAGGCTACGCCTCGCCCCGAGAAGTTCCATTGGATAAGTGGTGTGGATTGTTGCACCGCAGGTCGCGGTGAAAGATTCCTTGTCACTCCGACCGTGACCTGCCCTTTCCCCATGTGGATAAGCATGTGGACAAGTGTGAATCACACCTCTGACATTCCCGGGTCGATGGGGCTCCGATCCGGTGTCGGTCGGGCGTCGGTTCGGCGTCGGATGGACCTCTGGATAAGACGAAGGCCGGGCTCTTAGCCCGGCCTTCGCGGCCGATCGTCGAGATCGGGAAGCAACTCAATCCTCGGCGACGACCTCGAGCGTCAGCACCGGCTCGACCTCCGGGAACAGATGGATGCGCACGTCGTGCGTCCCGAGGGACCGGATGGGCTCGCCCAGATGCACGTCCTTGCGGTCCACCTCGACGCCGGTCTGCGCCGCGATCGCCTCCGCGATGTCGGCGGCCGTCACGGAACCGAAGAGCTTGCCCTCCTCACCCGCTCGGGCGGTGATGGACACCTTGGACGCGATGAGCGTGGCGGCGGTCGCCTCGAACTCGATCTTTTCCTTCGACTGGCGCGAGACGTGGGCCCGCTTGAGGTTCTCCGCGTGCTTCAGCGCGCCCTTCTCGGCACGCACGGCTAGGCCGCGAGGGACTAGGAAGTTCCGCGCGTAGCCAGCGGCCACCTCGACGACGTCGCCGGGATCGCCGAGCTTCTCGACGGGTTTCTGAAGGATGACCTTCATTTCGCGGCGTACGGTAGGAGCGCCATCTGACGAGCGTTCTTGACGGCGGTGGCCACGTCTCGCTGATGTTGCACACAGTTGCCCGTCACGCGGCGCGCTCGGATCTTGCCGCGCTCGGAGACGAACTTCCTCAGCGAGACCACGTCCTTGTAGTCGACGTAGTCGATCTTCTCCTTGCAGTAGACGCACGCCTTACGCTTGGTCTTCTTCCAAGGCTTGTCGTCCTTCTCGCGTTTGGGGCGCCTTGCCCCTCCGCTCGGTTTCCCTCTACCCGGCATCCAGTGGTGTCTCCTCTTGAGTCGAGCCGCCGACCGGTGCGGCCACCTTCTCGCCCCAATCTCCGGAACTCGATCCGGAGGAAGAACGAGGGTTGCGCTCGATGCGAGCGGTGGCCCACCGGAGGCTCGGGCCGATCTCGTCGGCCTCGATCTCGACGGCGCTTCGCTTCTCGCCGTCCTGGCTCTCCCAGGCTCGGTACTGCAGCCGGCCGGACACGACCACGCGCGTACCGCGCGTAAGCGTCTCGGCCACGTTCTCGGCCAGGGAACGCCAGCAGTTCACGGAGAAGTACGAGGCCTCTCCGTCCTTCCACTGGCCGTTCCCATCCGGGATACGGCGGTTCACGGCGATCCGGAACTTGCACACCGCCGCCCCGTTCGGCGTGTACCGCAGCTCGGGGTCGTCGGTCAGGTTGCCGATCACGGTCACCTGGTTGTCGTTCGCCATGTCAACTCACCACCTCGTGTTGTCCGCACCCGCGACGCGTATGGCTCACGCCGGGGCGGGGGAAGGTGCCTTGTGCTTCTGCGGCTTGGATTTCTTCTCGGGCACCACGAGCACCTTGTGCCGGACTATCTCGTCGGCCAGGTTCAGCGTGCGCTCGAGCTCGGCCGCGGTCGTCGGCTCCGCGGTGAACCGCACGACGACGTAGTACCCCTCCGTCTGGTGCGCGAT
Source organism: uncultured Actinomycetes bacterium (assembly GCA_964509215.1). GTDB lineage: Bacteria > Actinomycetota > UBA4738 > UBA4738 > HRBIN12 > JBBQVZ01. Next base: position 6,191 of record CAZDXK010000084.1, read on the forward strand.
CTCGTACGCGAAGCGCCGGCGTCCCCACCGATCGATCTTTCCGACCTCGCCACCGGCGGTGGATACCACCCTGGTGATCCGGTCGACCGCCCTGCCGACCAACGCTTCGTCGGCCTCGGCGGGCAGGATGAGCATGATCTCGTACTCCCTCAACTCCACCTCCTCTGGTCTGGACGGCCCCCTCGGAGAGGGAGCAGGGGGTTCTTACGAGGGCGTCCAGAGTGTACGGGACACAGCGCGACCCTAGCATCGAGCGCCGACACGCCCATCGACGCGGGGATCCTTCGCCGGCGCAACCCCGCGTCGGATCACTCCGATGGCCCGAGGTACACTGACCCAGACTGCCGTGCACTCGACCCGCAAGGAGGCGCGAGCGATGCGAGTTTCGATCCACGACCT